>JBCCFB010000058.1:0-26898 GCA_039029995.1 Planctomycetota bacterium | reverse complement strand
GTGCGTGCGTGCGTGCGTGGCTGATCAATCAGTGACCGGTACAGAAAATGATGCAATATGTCGGCTTTCCAGAGATCGACTAACAACCAGTTTGCTTCTTCGCCAGTGTGCAAAGTTACAAACCCGTAGCAATGTCCGGCGCCGCGCGGCCAGTCACCGGCGACATCAGACACGTACGATTTCGCTGCTTCTACGATGGTCCGGTCGACGGGCTGGTTTTGCAGTGTGATTCCATAGAGCTTTAGAAGCCAACGATCGACATTCAAAACTTCGATCGGAAACGTGTTTCGTTTAGCATAGGGTTCAATTGGAATTCCAGACATCAGGCGCCTTTCAACCGGGATGCAAGACTTTATGCATCGGGCGAACACCGGAAAAGCACCAATCAAGGCAATTCCGGCCAGGCCAGTTGGCGTAAGGGCTACTCGATTTCAAAAAAGCTGTAGAAGAAGACGACTGCAGCATGATTGCGTTTCCCGCCCACGAATGAGCCTTCAGCAGTGCCGCCACTCCAGATCGTTCCGTCATCTTCAATCTCTCCGACGTTGTCGCTTTCCAGCCAGATCTCTCCGGCCGTCGTAACCTCACCGATCTGGTTTCCTGCTTTCCACACCTCCCCATCCTCAGTTATCTGCCCTTCGATGGTTCCACCAACATAAATGTCGCCGTTGCTTTCGATGCTGCCGGCTTTTTCACCACCAATCCACACCTCGCCATCTGCGGTTATTTCCGCGATTTGATCGCCGTTGCGAAAAATGATCTGAGACTCCTCGATTGGCTCTGTACCCTGATCTGCGATCGAGTTGCCGGATTGAGAAACCGGTTCAGCACCTGAATCAGCCTGGCTGCATCCAGCGAGAATCAGTGCGCTCAAGAAAACTACAAACAACTTACTCATCGCTCAGTCTCCCAATGTTCGGATTTCGTACTCTCAGTTCATCCGGTTACTGCCGGAAAATGGACAACGGAATTCCACAATTGCGAGAATTCACCGTAGAACCAGCCAAGCAAAGAAACAGCCCCTCGTCGTCCGGTGGCGATATGCCTATCTTGTCCTGACAACTCTGGGATTCACGGCCGGATACGCAATGAGATTGTGAGGCCGGTTAATCCCCCCTTGAAAAAGCGGTTCGCTGCCAGTGGAGGACATCATGCAATATCACAGACACGACTTCTCGACTGTTGAGGAATATCTTCACCATCGGGCACCCTATTTGATGGTGGACGAAATCGTTGAGCTCACAGATTCTTCGATCGTTACCAGGAAGACGGTTTCAGATGCCGACTTTTTCATTAGCGGTCATTTTCCAGGGGCTCCGATTTTCCCGGGAGCAATGATGCAGGAACTGACAACGCAGTCAGCCGGCATTCTGATTGCCGCAAGGTTCAACCCGATGCAGCAATACAACACCGAAGATCCATTCTTCAACGAATACGCGCTGGGTGTCCTGGTGAGAATCGACGGCGCTCGTTATCGAAATTTTGCAAGACCGGGGAACATTCTCGAGGTCACCGTCAACCTCGACGAACATCTTGAAAGCCTCTTTGATTTCGCCGCGGTTATCCGCGTCGAAGGTGAGGAAGTCATGCGAAACAGATTCCGCCTGACCAATATCAAATCCAACGTGCTTCAGGGAACCTCGTGATATGCCGGGAAGAAACTTCGTCGTCGCAGGCGGCACCAAAGGGATCGGCCTCGAACTTGTTCGCTTGCTCAGAGGCTCTGACGAAAGCGGCAATGGTGACCGTGTCTTCGTCTACTCACGTGAACAAGGTGAGCTGACCACCGGCCCGAATGTCGTACACCATCCGGTTGATTTCACTGATGAAGGTATTGAGTTGGCGAACCTTCCGGAAGTCATTCACGGAGCAGCTTACTGCCCTGGAACAATCAACCTGCGATCTTTCAGAAGCCTTAAGCCGGATGATTTCCGGCAGGACCTTGAGGTAAATCTCATTGGTGCAGTAAAGTTTCTGTCCGCCTGCATGGTCGGACTGAGAAAAGGAGGAAGTGAAAGTCCCGCCGCGGTAGTCCTGTTCAGCACCGTCGCAGCGGGGCAGGGGATGACGATGCACAGTTCTATCGCCGCGTCCAAGGCTGCTCTGGAAGGTCTCGGCCGTTCACTTGCAGCGGAGTGGGCACCTTCGATCCGCGTGAACTGTATCGCCCCGGCTTTGACAGACACGCCACTCGCTGCCAAATTTCTGTCGTCAGACGAAAAAAGAGAGGCGATGGGTGCGAAGTATCCACTCAAGCGTACCGGCACAGCAAGGGATCTCGCGTCAATGGCCCGCTTCCTGCTGATGCCCGACAGTAGCTGGATCACCGGCCAGGTATTCGGCGTCGATGGCGGCATGTCCACCGTTCGCAGTTAATTTGCGCTTCGCCGAATTTGAGCTCGCAGCTTCCTCCGCTGCCTTCCCGATGTTCCGCAGCATCCCTGCGAACACTAGTTCATGTAGCGGATAGAGCGCGTACCAATAGGCGAGTCCCGACAAGCCACGAGGGTCGAACTGTGCCGTCTGCCGGATACGTGATGTCCCGTCTTCGTTCTCGTTTACTTCGAACTCCAGCCAGGCTCGACCGGGCACTTTCATTTCTGCTCTCATTCGCAGAAGCCTGCCCGACTCAAACTGTTCCACCCGCCAGAAATCCAGTGCGTCGCCGACACGCACAGTTTCCGGATCTCTACGCCCCCGCCTGACTCCTACTCCACCGACAAGCAGGTCGAGGAAACCGCGGACTCGCCACAACCAGTCGCCGTAGTACCAGCCGGTATCGCCGCCGATTCGTCGAACCGGTGTGAATGCTTCGCTGGCGTTTGCGGCCACTGTGATAGTACGGGAATCGATCAGCCGCGATCCAAACCTGACGTTCGCTAGTTTTTTCGGTTCGCCACCCGAAGATACAGAATCCGACCATCGGGTCGCAGCAAACTTCTGATCTTCATTCACAAGCGCGCGATCGATCGCTTCAACAGCTGACCGCGGGCGGACATGGAAGATGGTTTCCGCAAGGTTATTTGAAATGAGCGTCGGATTCTTGAGGCTGTCCACCAGCTTGCGTCCGACCCTCGCGTAAAGCGGCGTCACCAGCCCCAGCCAGAGACTGGACAGGTACGGAGTAAGCAGCGGAACAGGAATCATCAACCTCCGCAGTCCGCGCCGTTTCGCATACAGCTTCATTATCTCGCCGTAGGAAAGCTGATCCGGTCCGCCGATTTCAAACACGGCAGCTTCATCATCCGGGAGGTCGAGTGACGCAACGAGATACGCAAGGACGTCTTCAATGGCGATCGGCTGCGCCATGACCCGTACCCACTTCGGGCAGATCATCACCGGCAGTCGCTCAACGAGCGAACGGATCATCTCAAACGAAAGGCTTCCCGAACCGATAATGATCGAAGCGCGGAATTCGACAACGGCTGCCGACGAAGTTCGGAGAATGTCACCAGTCTCCTGCCGGCTGCGAAGATGTTTTGAAAGTTTGTGGTCGGGGTTACCCAGGCCGCCAAGGTAGACGATTCGCTTGACGTTCTTTTTCGTACAAGCCTGAGCAAAGTTCTCTGCTGCACGACGGTCGAGTTCCTCGAAATCTGTACCACACCCCATCGAGTGGACAAAGTAGTAGGCAGTGTGAACGCCTTCGAGTGCTCGTTCCAATGACTCGGGATCAAAAGCATCTCCCTGTACGACCTCGGTGCCACCGGCGTTTTGGCGTTGCAGCCGTTCGGGCTTGCGAGCCATACACCGGATTCGATGTCCAGCCGATTCCAGAATCGGGAGCAAACGGCCTCCGACGTATCCGGTCGCGCCTGTTAACAGAACCTGCCGACAATCCGGTCGCACATCTGCGTCGTTGGTTGAGTTGTTACTCATGAACGTCGATAAGCCTGTTTATCGCTGAAGATTCGACTCCGCCTGTGACCTCCGGTTTATCATTCCGGTCCAGAGCAATATAAATATGTCTGGACTAGGGTAGGTCACAAAGTGTTGTGAAACACCGGTATTTGACGGCTGATCGGATTTGAAATGCCTGAACGAGATGTACTGATTATTGGAGCGGGTCTGGCAGGTCTATGCTGCGCAAAAAGGCTCGCAGAGGCCGGAATTTCCTTCAGCATCCTCGAAGCTTCCGATGAGGTCGGCGGCCGCGCTAGAACCGATATTGTCGATGGTTTCCAGTTAGACCGTGGTTTTCAGGTCTTACTAACAGCCTATCCGGAGGCAGAACGGATTCTGGATTACGACCGCCTGCAGCTGGGCAGGTTCGAACCAGGCGCAATTGTGCGAATGAACGGGACTTTTGAACGAATCGTGGACCCCAAACGGCGTCCGTCCCAGATAATCTCAGCGGCTTTTTCACCCGTTGCAGGCTTCGGCGACAAATTGAAACTGGCCCAGCTTACCAGCAACGTTTCGTCAGATTCGCTCGACAATTTGTACCGTAGGCCCCAGTCAACAACACTCGAACGACTCCAATCACGTGGATTTTCCGCCGAAATCATCGACCGGTTTTTCAGGCCGTTTCTAGGCGGAATATTCCTTGAGGACGAACTCAATACTTCCAGCCGCATGTTCGATTTTGTCTTTCGAATGTTCGCCACCGGTGACGCCGCTCTCCCTGAAAAAGGAATGGGGGAAATGGCGAGGCAGATCGCGTCTTCCCTTCCGCAAAGCTGCATCCGAAAAGAAACTAGAGTCAAAAACGTCTCAAGTTCCGAGGTCCAGCTTGAAACTGGTGAAACGCTAACTGCTAAGTCTGTCGTTGTTGCAACCGAGGCACCCGCTGCAGACGCGTTGCTCGGCGAAGATTCAACTTCCGCTGGAAACGGCGTGACCTGTGTTTACTTTTCCGCCGATGAGTCTCCTGTCAGCGAACCGATCCTTGTCCTCAACGGGGAAGGGAAGGGCATAATCAACAACTTGTGCGTCCCCAGCGACGTCTGCGCCGGTTACGCTCCGGAAGGCAAGTCGCTTGTTTCCGTATCGGTCATCGGTACGAAGAATGCCGGGCAGGAAGCCAGCATACTGCCGGAGGTGATGGCCGAACTCCAACAGTGGTACGGAGCGCAAGTTGACTCCTGGCAGCATCTCAAGACGTATTCAATTCCCTACGCGTTACCCTCGCAGGCATCACCCGCGCTTGACCCGGTCGTCAGACCCTCTGAAAGAGAGGACGGGATTTTCGTGTGCGGTGACTATCTGGATACTGCATCCATCCATGGTGCGATGATGTCAGGACGCCGCGCGGCTGAGGCCATTATCAACAGCGCATAAAAAACCTGCCGGCTGTCGTGAAGAGCCGGCAGGTTTTTCGGAAATGAGAATCCGTTCGGTGCCGGGAACAGGAAGAACGAGCCCGCGATTTCGAGTTGTAAGGCAGATGGTGTATTCGACTCGAAACCACCGGGCCCGCAAAGGTTGGATTGATCCGCTAGTTGATCAGCTTCGCCCCGTTTTGACCCCACGCTGACTCCGCAACACGACGTCCGGTCTTCCAGAGAAAACGACCTTCAGTCGAGGTGTTGTCGTCAACTACAAACCTTATGGAACTGCGGCGACGAAACCCCCGGAGATTTTCAGAGTTTTTCCGTTTGAGTCCAAGTTCAGTCAGCGAAACACGCGGGCTGGCCGCCGTAAATTTCGGCATCCCGTCACGCAGCTTGCAGGGTGTCCGGCGCTCCTGCTTCATTTTGCCGTATCACTTCTTTCTGTTTTGCCCTGGTCTGGTCGAGCCTTGATCAGAATGGCCAGTGTCAGCCCGACCAGTAGAAAACCGCAGACTTTGTCAGCAAACTTTGCCAGGGTGAAATCAAGCGGGTAGCGGAACCAGTTGCAATAGGCAGCATCCGAAGCCAGGAAAGCGAGCACTCCGCAAAGCCCGGCAATCGTCAGTTTGGAAACGAATCCTGCATTCGCACAATGCGAAATAATGAATGCCGCAAACACACCAATGAACAAGTCCAGAATCAGCTGCACCCCCAGTTGCCGTGGAGAAATCGGCGACGTACCCGTCGGGTGAAAAATGAGAAAGCCGGTTGGCCCGGACTCGTAGGCTCCGTTCCATCGCGCGAGCTCTGAATTAAGTTCTTCTCCGGTTAGCGATCTGTCCCATCCCGGCATAAAGTACAGCCCCGGTTCTTCGATCTGCTCCCGCATCGTATTAAGGACTGCCTCCTCATGGCCGCGATCAAGATATTTAATTCCGACTTCCCCAAGGGGGATGATCATGTTGGTCACAAATCCCCAGACGAAAAGAACGATCCCTGCAACCACGCCCGCAATAACAGCCCTGATCGACACAAGCACCTCCGGCATTCGTTTCCAGCTTCAAACGCAAACTCGACAAGAAGATTGCATTGTCAAAAGCTGATCTTAACATGAAGGGATCAGCCGTACCTTTGCAGGAGCTCGAAATGAGCGGACAGACTAGAAGATCGTTTCACAAGGCAGCGATTGCGGCGACAGCCCCTTTGTTTGTCCCTCCAACTTCGCTTGGCCTCGGAGGCAAAGTGGCACCTTCGGACCGCGTCGTCATGGGCGCCATCGGTTGTGGCGGAAAAGGGCGCGACAATACGCGGCGACTAATGCAGGATGACCGTGTACAGTTTGTAGCGGCCTGCGACGTTGATGCAAATCACCTTGAGGATGCCGTCAACGAAATCAATTCGAACTATGACAACACTGATTGCTCATCATATGCGGACCTTCGCGAATTGATCGCCCGTCCGGATATCGATGCGGTTCATGTTTCGACTCCCGACCACTGGCATGCGGTTGCATCTGTGCGCGCGATGGAATCCGGAAAGGACGTCTATTGCGAGAAACCCCTCGCGAACTCTTATGGGGAAAGCCGCGCCATTCGTGACGCAACTCGGCGGACGGGCAGGATACTACAGTGCGGCAGCCATGAACGCTCTACGCACAATTGCCGCCTCGCAGCAGAACTTGTTCGCAATGGTCGGATCGGCAGACTTCAGGCCGTCCGGATTCAGATGCCGCACGAACAGCAACATCACCAGCAGGCAATCGGGATGATTGAAATGCCTGACGTCCAGTCCGCTCCGGAACATCTGAACTGGGATCTCTGGCAGGGCCCGGTATTTCCAGTTGAATACCGGACAGAGCAATGTCATTTCTGGTGGCGTTTCGTTTTGAGATATGGTGGTGGTGAAATGACCGACCGTGGAGCTCACATCATCGACATTGCTCAACTGGCAATGGACATGGATGATTCAGGGCCGGTCTTGTTTGAAGCATCTGGAATGCAAGCAGAGGGCGGGCCCTATGATGCCTTCTGGGAGTATACATTTACCAACACCTATTCCAACGGCGTCACGATGACCGGATCAACCTCCGGACCGCGCGGAGTCAAATTTGAAGGGACCGATGGCTGGTTGTTCTGCGCCATTCACGGAGGCGCGTTAGCCGCCTCCAATCCCGAAATACTGCCACCATCCGTCCGCAACGGTGGTCAGTCGGAAAGCGATGAAGAACTTCCCGGGGACCTTCAAATTCGACTCGGGCGAAGCCCCGGTCACCACAAAAACTTTATCGACTGCGTCATTGACCGATCCGCGCCGTTGGCAACAGCAGAGATCGGACACAGGACAGCAACTATCTGTCACCTGAACAACCTGGCAATGCGTACCGGTCGCCCGGTGCACTGGGACCCGGAAACCGAGGAATTAATCAATGATCCTTCGGCTGGAAACCTGCTGATTCCGAAAATGCGATACCCGTGGAAAGTCTAGCTACGGAAGTCTAGCGCCTAAGCTTCCACTGACTGGCCCGAACCTTTATCAACTTCGAGTCCATCCTTTTCCCAGCGAACGACACCACCGTCCAGATTCAGGACGTTGCGAACACCTGCTTTGCGGGCAATGCTGGCGGCAATTACCGAGCGTCCCCCCGTGCGGCAAACGAATGCATACGTCTTGTCGTCTCGAAGCTGAACGGTTTCCCTCGGAAGTTGGCCGAGAAAACTGTGACTTGAGCCCGGAATCCGGACTTCATTGCGTTCGACCATGCCGCGCACGTCTACCATCTCGATGCCACCCGATTCGCATTCAGCCTTGAGTTGTTCGGGAGTCCGTTGTTCGATCGTTTCCGTTTTGAATCCGGCTTCGGCAACTTCATCCGCATCGAAATAGCCCGCCACATTATCCATACCGACCTTGCGCATGATGCGCATCACCTCGGCCAGATCGTGACGACTGGCAATGACGTATACGGGACGGGAGTAGTCGATCAACGAACCGCCCCACATGGCGATGTATTTCGGCTCGATGTTGATCGTTCCTGCGACATGAGCCTCAGCAAATTTGCGCGCTACAGCAGTATCGATGACCATCTCCATTTTGACAGTCGTCATCAACTTCTTAGTTTCAAGTTTCTTCGGGAGGACGGGTTCTCCTAACACCGGTGCTCCCATCCGATTCATGAGCTTCATGACTGCAAAATATTTCGGTGCTTCGGGCTGCTCGGCAAGGATGTAGTCCACAAAAGCCTGCTCGTCTTCGAACTGCAATGCAGGGTTGAACATCTTTTCGTAACCGACAGTGCTGGATGGAACGGCACCCAGGCCTTTACCACATGCGCTGCCGGCACCGTGAGCCGGCCAGACCTGCAGATAGTCCGGCAGATTTTTGAATCGCTGCAATGACTGATACAGCTGCCTCGCACCCGGTTCTGCTGTACCCTGGACGCCGGCTGCTTCTTCAAGAAGATCAGGCCGGCCGCTCGAGCCGACAAAAACACAGTCGCCGGTAAAAACGCCCATCGGCCGGTCCGCACCGGCCCCCTTGTCGGTCAGGATGTAGGAAACGCTCTCGGGCGTATGCCCGGGTGTAAACATTACTTCAAACTCAACGTTGCCGACGGCAAATGTGTCACCATCCTTGAGCAGTTGATGCTCATACTCTTGTGCGTATTCGAATTTCCAGTCAGCCGGGCCTTCGTCAGAAACAAATAACTTTGCTCCGACCCGCTCCGCCAGCTCGCGAGCCCCGGACAGGTAGTCGGCGTGGATATGTGTATCGGCAGCGCCGATGATCTGCATCCCTTCCTTCGCCGCCGCTGCAAGATAGTGTTCAACCTCGCGGCTCGGGTCGATAATGATCGCCTCTCCGGTTTTCTGGCAACCGACCATGTATGAAGCGTGAGCAAGTCTTGTGTCGTAGAAATATTTGAGCAGCATTTTCTTATCCGCAATGCGTTCCGGAAAAATCCATCGCTTCCCGGAACAGCAGAATGTTAAGCCGCAGGCGTCCTACCCGTCTTATGTCCGGCCCGATCGGGCCGGTAGCTGTATTCTACTGAGCCGGTCTTTGGGCATCGAACCGTTTCAGCATTTTTCGTGTCCGCTCAAGCGCTTCTATTCTGCCTGACAGGCAAATTTTCAAATGCGGACGCGAATCGAATCGGCTTGCGTAGTATTTGCCGGCGGTTTTGCAGAACCCGTCCAGTTTCAATACCAGCTCTTTCCGGCTTTCAAACTTTTCTGCTGACTGAAAAAGATTCTGCAGCATTGTCTCTCGTGAAGTAAACCCGCGGGGAAGGCTGATCATTCGCCCGAGGTCCTGAATCAACTTGCGCGTAAAGTAGAATCCGCATCCTGACGGCCTGATCAATTGCTCAATTAATTCATGCGTGGCAACTACGTCATTTTCGACGTCGATGTCCGGACCAACCTTTGATGCCGGCTCACTGACAACAGGTAAAGACGAGTGGCCTTCTCGTTGCCGGAAAGTCTCCGTTTCAATTTCCCGGGAATGAGTTTCCACCAATTCCAGCGCGAGGATCACAACGTGCGAATAAAACGGATCACCCTGTTCAATCACAGCGAGCGCTAAGGAGTGAAACCACAACAGGAGATGTTCGTAGAAAAGGGCATGAAATCCTCGAGTCAGTTCCGGATCGTCTGACTGACCACGAACGATCTGGTCCTGCCTACGACGGCAAAGAAATCCGAGGGCGGTAAACAGCTGTGAAACGTGGTCACAATTTCGCTGGTTGCTGATACCGTCGAATCCGATCAAGTGGAAAGTATCCCGAACGCGATCGGATGGCGCACCGCCGATCAGCCCTGATTCGCCGACGAAGATGCTCTCGTACGGTGGAACCTGATGCTCAAAAATCTCGTAGTGTGCTGCCGCCGCTGCATCCGGATCAAACGGCTCCGGAATCGCGGTGTTCAACTCTTCGATTGACTGAACAAAAGAGAGATTCGAAATCGTCACTCCGTTCGCGAAGATTTCGCCAAGCAACTCATACAGCCTGGCCCGCGCCAGTGCCAGTTCAGAGGCGGGTAGAGCATTCGCAGAAGTTTCATCAGTCATCGCATCAGATGTCCCGTCACCACCGACCCGTTTGCCGGCACTGCAGAACTCAAAACTGGTAGGCTTCTTTGGAGGGTTTCAACGGACGTTTCAGCCAGTAAGGCCTGCGTGTCTGATCCGGACTGTGACTGGCAGCGGAGCGCGTTTTGGCTTTCCATTGCTCGAAAACCTGCATGGATTTGTTCGTATCCACAAAGACGTCACCATGATTTTCACCCGGCTTCGCTTTGCGAACGTTTACCGCTTTCTGCAGCCAGCAATGGGCTCCGGAAACAGGGTCCGGATGAACCGCGTGGGTTAGATTCTGATGAACGCCGACATCCTCCCACCAGATCCGGCTTGTATCAGGATCAAACGTGTCCCACTTCCTTGAGGACTCCAGAATATTCAACTGGTGTTCACCCTTTTCATTTTCACTGAGCTTGACCAGGTTTGACATTCCCGGATTTACACCGGAATCCTCCTGCAGCCGCCATCGACCGAGATGGTGGCTCATCGCAATGATCCCGGGTTTGATTCCTTCGGTAATCCAGATCCGGTCAATGAAAAATCCGATCTCTGTTTCGACTCGCAGCAGGTCACCACTGACAACTCCCATCCGCTCCGCATCGATCGGGTTGATCCAGATCGGATTTTTGTGGCTGATCTCATACAACCATTTCGCATTTGCACTGCGGGTATGAATCAGAGTGGGCAGGCGGAAATTCGGAAGCAACAGCATTTCGCCTTTGTCGATGTCGATGTTGTCCGGGTGCACATGGCTCTTGAGCGTCCATGGAATCGTATAGTCGAGTTCGCGCCATCCCCAGTCATGCATAGTGGGGCTGAAAAATTCGAGTTTTCGACTAGGAGTCGCAAATCCTTTCAACTGCTTTCCATCAACCTCAATGCCGTCGGTCTCGACTTCGTTTTCAAATGGCTCGTAGTTTTCAGCCTTGATCTCGAAGACACCGTATTTTCGCATGTACTCCAGAGGCGACAGCCCTTCGGAGGCAGCTTTGAACGGAAGTCCGGGAACGCTGTTTTCGAACATCCACTGATAATGTTCTTCGACAGTGATCAGTTCACCCGCGCGATAGGGACTTTCAAACCACTGACGAATTCCCAGAGAGCCGTCGGGATCCATCCGGTCTGACAGGTCGATCCAGAATTCAGCTTCCTCCCAGACTTCCCCCGGATTTGCCTCATACGTTCGATTGATGGTTCTGCCGGCCGCCTCAAGCGCGACTCGCCTCACCGGCTGCCGGAAAGCAACCCATTGCCCGGAATGGGTTTCCTGGCTCATCAGGTCATGTCGTTCGCCGGAATGCCCCATCGGCAGAACATAGTCTGCAAACCATGCCGACTCGTTCCACGTGGGCGTCATTGCGACATGAAACTTGATCGTGTCATGGTTACGTAGATGTTTCAGCCAGAGAAATCCGTCAGGATTGATCCACATCGGGTTGTAGACACGAGTGAAATACACGTCGATGTCACCACGCCCTTCTTCCAGCAGGTGCGGCAGAAGGAAACTCATTTCGTAGTGCCCGAACGGCCACTCCGGAGGCCACAAAAGGTCGCTCCAGACGTCGTTGGGCGGCGGAGTTGAATGAGGTTTGGGAACGAACTTATTCCAACTGTTCCCGGACGTGCCACCGACGGTTCCAACGGAACCCGTGAGCACATTCAAAAACATCAGGCAGCGCGTCACCTGCCAGCCACCTTCATTACCGATGCTCGCTGAGCGCCAATTGTGAGCCGCGAGACGACCTTCGCACGCGGCAATATACTCAGCTGCCTCTTTGATCCTTTCGACGGGTACCTGCGACTCGGCTGCAGCCCGCTCGAAAGTGAACTCAGCGTACGTCGATTTCAAAAACTCATCGAACTGTTCAAACTCAAAATCGCCGGTCACATTTCGTGAAACATGGAAATCGACCGGAAGCTCGCCGCTCTCGATCGCTTCAAGGGTCCGTTGCCAGTTAACCCAACGTTTGACAAAAGCTTTGTTGTAACGGTCATTCTGAATCAGAAAACTGGCGATCGACAACAATACCGTCTGCTCACTGCCGGGCCACGTCGGCATCCACACATCGCTCATACTCGCTGTATTACTCAGCCGCGGATCCAGCGTGATGATCTTTGCGCCGTTCATCTTGCCTTCGATGATCCGCTGAGCATGCGGATTGAAGTAGTGCCCCGTTTCGAGGTGGCTGGAGATCAGCAGAGTTACCTTTGCGTTCGCATAATCCGGACTCGGCCGGTCGAATCCGCCCCACAGGTAATAGCCGGTTCTCGCAGCCGCTGAACAGATGTTGGTATGGCTGTTGTGACCATCGACGCCCCACGCCTGAATGCAGCGATTCGTGTAACCATCTTCCCCGGGCCGCCCCACGTGATACATGATCCCGTCGGTCCGTTTCGCACGACTTTCACGCATCCGCGCTGCGATGTCATCCAGAACTTCGTCCCATGAAACTCGTTTCCATTTTCCTTCGCCGCGTTCTCCGACGCGTTTCAAGGGATACAGAATTCGCTCAGGATCATAAATCTGGTTGTGAGTCGCAGGTCCTTTGGCGCAATTTCGCCCGCGACTGCCCGGGTGAACCGGGTTGCCCTCGAATTTGCGGATTTCAAACGTCGTCTTATCAACGTACGCGAGCAGTCCGCATGCGCTTTCGCAGTTGAAACAGACTGTTGGCACAAGGTGGTATCGCCTTGCAACTTTCTTCGGCCAGTGACGGCCGTCCCACTCCACCCAGTCATTCCATTTACTAGCCGGAGGATACTGGCTCATCCTTCCATCGGGATGCTCCACCTGTGTCATTTCGACTTTTTCGGGGACCGCGTCTACCGGATCAAATTGAGGCAGGGCCGTTCCCGCAACATTGGTTTCACCGTCAGGAGGCGCTGCGCTTTGCGTACTTAGCGCCTTGAGTATCCGGTTCAGTTTTTTCGCGATTCCACTCATGTCGTTTGATCGATCGTGGTAAACCTAGCTGTTGGGAATCCTTTGTGGCGCCATGACGAAGGCATGCTCGTAACAATAAAGCCCCGCCAGCGCGAGCAAGCCGGCAACGGGATAAGCAAGACCGGTAAGAAATAGTCCGGCAACGATCAGAGCCAGAGGCAGCAGATGGCCGATCAATAGCGAGCCGATCCAGAACAGATTCCTGTATCTTCCGGAAGTGATTTCGTGCGCGGCAGCGGCGGCGATTTTCGACTCGTGATTTGAACCGAACTCGAGCCAGCAAACTCCCAGGTCGAATATCAAAGCCAGTGCGAAAGAAGCGCTGACTGCGACGGTGAACTCGTTGCTCCAGCCGAAAAACGGACTTGCAATCAACATAGTCGCCGCACCCGCCATCAACGCCTGAACGTATAAATGAAGAGCCATATACCGGCTCTGCCACAGGTCGCGCCCTTCAGCCTGACCAAACAACAGAGCTGTATAGACAGCGGTTGCGGCTGCAAGCGCGAACAGGCTCCACAGGAAGATATTACGAATTAGACTGCCGACAACCAGTACTTCGTTGTATCCGGCTATTTCCACACCGATCCAGACCGCCAGTAATACGGAATACCCGATCAGGATATACGCGCCTTTTGCTAGCCAGCTGTCCCAGTTCGGGCGGGTCAGAATAGTGAGAAACAGCTCCGGCTTCTCAAGATCGAACACCAGAAACAATGAGGTAATCTCAATGAAAACGTGAGCCACAATTCCCATCGCGATGGCAGTTAGCGGGTCGAAAGGGCCGATCCCTGTTCCCCAGATCAGCGCGAGAAGCATCACGATTCCGGCGCTGATCGCTTTTGTCACCATGTATGCAGCAACCGGCCAGTGCCATGGAGCTTCGTGCTGCGCGTTGTATGCAACCTGAACCATCTGTCCGGCGATGCGAGTGCTGGCCTTTGCTTCGACAGCACCATTGGACGTTGTAGGAGTCGTCTGTTTCCCCGCATCGGGTTGAATGACATCCGACCAGATAAACGTATCCGGTAGCGGCTCGGTCGACAGCGGATCGAGCGCGTTCTCGTTTCCGTTTATATAGTAGAGCTTGGGTGCCGTTCCCTGTTCCGGCTTGCGGGACGTCACATCGTTGTCCGCCAGAATCCTGCTGATCTCTGATTCCGGGTCATCCATATCCCCGGAGATGATTGCATGTTCCGGACAAACGACCACGCAGGCAGGTTCCATTCCAACGTCAATTCGATGTGCACAATAATGGCACTTAGCTGCCGCTTGAGTATCGGGATCAATGTAGATCGCATCGTAAGGGCACGCCTGCATGCAGGCCTTACAGCCAATGCAGACTTCCTGATCAAACTCCACGATTCCGTCGTCGCGCTGATACATCGCAGTCACGGGACAGATTTTTACGCACGGTGGATTCGCACAGTGGTTACAGCGCGTCACCTGGAAATTGCGTTTGACGTCGGGGTACTGGCCTTCTTCAACGTATTTGACCCACGTGCGGTTTACGCTGAGCGGGACATCGTTTTCAGACTTGCAAGCCGTTGTGCAGGCGTGGCACCCGATGCACTTCCGGTTATCAATTACGAATCCGTAATTCATCGCAATGTTCCGGAGTCTTTCGTGGCAGGATGTTCAGGCATTCCAGCATTAGAGGCTGCCCGCGTGATAATTCAGACCAGTAATTTAATCGAAGGGTATTCAGATGTCGATTAATGAGCCGATTACAACGAATCCGGAGAGTTTCCAGCTTCATTCGACGTAAACCAGCTTCACAAGACGCCAATTGCAACGACGTTCGTTGAGCTCAGTCGTTAGATTCGATCCGGCTGCTTCGTTCTCCAAAGTGAACCTGGAACGACTCGGAGTCCACTGCCGGTCTGACAACGTGACTTAGATACCATTGGAGTTCTTTTTTCTCGAAGGACTCAGGACACCATGGTTTTGAGAGCGGCTCAAGAAGAATCCTCTTGAGCGCCGGTCCACAAACGTAGAACCAGACACTCAACTTTTCTTCGCGCACCCGGACCGACTGCGCACGTCGTTGATACAAACCGTTCGCGACTTCCTCGAACCAGTCCAATCGTCGAATCTGGTCGTTGGACAGATTTCTGAACAGCAGGCCATCAACTGAAGCCCCGGCATCCTCAATGATCGCCGGAAAATTTGCAGAGGTCCGGATTCTCGCTTCGTAGCGCCGGTATCCGGAGAGCGTAAACTCTTCGCCCGGCGAACTGATTCCGGATACGGCAACTGCGACCTCCGGAAACATCAGCGTTCCATAAGCAAACAGATTTTGCATACCTTTAAGATTCTCAACGGTTCACACTAACGCGCACTCGTGGCTTTTGATCTTGTGGTCTTCAATAAAGAAGACCTTTGGAAGCAGTAATTTGGTTTTAGCGGCCCCATGACTGCGACGCAAAAATAAGCAGCTTCCTTTTATCCCAATCTCAAAGGTTGCGGATGGCCCCGTCGTTGGCGCACGAAAAAAGGCTGCCATTGGGCAGCCTTTGTGTATTTCGAGAAGTCTTGTCATTAGCCACGAACGCGAACTTTTCCGCGACGTGTGACGATAACTTTGACTTCGTGATCGCAGCAAGCCCAGCAGACGCTGGCAATCTGGCGACCCAGCAGTCCTTTGCGCCAGCTGACTTGCGGAGTCTGGCCAACGCAACACGCTGGAACGCGAATACAGGCTTCATGAGTACAACCGCAAGGGTCTACTAGACAAACTGTGGATTCGACAGTTCTGCAGTCGCAGGGAGAACAACAAGCCGCTTCCGGAGCGTAGACCGGAGACAATACGGTTCTCGGAGCCGTCATCAGAACGTCGTCCTGAAAAACGTCTTGCGAGTACATTGGCGGCTGGTAGGCCGGTGGCAACGCCGGCTGGAGTGGAGTCGGCGCGTAAACTTCAGGAACAAGAACACTGTCTTGAACCAGGACGCCTGCATCCATCGCCGGTGCAGTTTCCAGGACTGATACTTCCTGGTCATGAGTTATCGCGGACGCGATCGTAGTGAACGAAAAGAGTAACAATGCTGCTAGACTTAGTTTGGTTTTCATCAAATCACTTGCGAAATTGGGTCTGAAATCGCAACCGCATCAAATGCAGCCGCAGCCCTCATTTTAGTCACGTTTCAAGTCGGAAAAAGTGCAATCGTGACCGTGGTTACGCTCCTCCGAAACGTGCCCGCGTCTCATGTACGGATTATTCGGGCAGGAACGCGGTTTCAGGGACTGGCACCCGAAATCGGGGGAGTTTGAAAATCAGATTTTTTTTCCGATTCAACTCGCCACTGACACGGCTGTTCGCGGCTATTGCTGTTTTCTGAAGTTGAAATAATGACCTCGGCTCGAGTCCCAGAGGTACGCACTCCAGAGATAGGTGCGATGTTTCAACTCACAGTTCTGCCGGACGAATAACTCGAAACGTGAACCAGGATATTCCCAGCGCATATTCTTGCCGCGCGTCCTGAACTTTTCACGATTGAACAAAAACCAGACACGGTCTTCGGTCTCGCAAAGCCGAATCAAGTCATCAACACATGTAACCAGTTCGCCTGCGCCGTTCCGGTCAACCAGCCTGCCGTCCTGGAACACCGCAAAATCGTACAACAGAGGGACACCGATGTCGTAATCGACTTTTCCGGATTCAATGAAACCTGAATGGGTATGCGGTTCGGTAATTGCAAGTTTGTCCCCCGGTCTCATCTGGCCATTCACCCAACGAACACAACCGGTTGAATCGCCCAGAATCTTCAAGTCGTAGCTGGCCGGTATACGCCACGGTGACCACGACATAATGATCGTCGCAAACGCGAGCATGAACAGGATCGTCAGATTAAAGACGTAACGGTTCAGATTTTCGGAAGCCGTGTAAACCAGTTCCGTCAATGTCGTCAGCAACATCCGAACTCCAAGCAGACTCACGAGTAGCCAGAGCGGAAAGACCCAGTACTGGTAACGGAGGCTGACGTGTGACACGAGGAGGTTGGTCATGATGACGCCCGAGAACAGGAACATCAGAAATGCAACCGCGTTTAGATTCTTCTCTCTCCATATCAAGGGCAGACCTGCAAACATGAAAAAGCTCGCCACAATATGCAGGCGCGAATATCCTATAAAGATCGCGAAGAAGTTCATCGGAAACCAGAAGTGCGGACTGATGCTGGCCTCGACATTGGGCGAAACACCTTCGGTACGCGTCAGACAAAGCGTTTTGAATACGATCAGGTCAACAGCGATCAACATCACCACAGCAACCGAGTAGATAACCAGCTGAATATTGTTCGGCCAGCCAAGGTCTTTCGCGAACAGAACATACCCCATGACGAGGGAGGTCCCCATAACGATGGAAATCTCCTGACTCACCACCGCGCAGAAAAAACAGATGATCGTTGCGATGCGGTATCGCTGATTCTGCCCGGAAATGAACCCCTTGCAGAACAGGTACACCGTTAACAGCGCGAAGAACTGCTGCATCTGATAAAAACGGATCACATGCCCGGTGTAAATCTGGAACGGGTGGATCGTCAGCAGGAACATAGCCGTGAAGCCGATCCAGCGGCTTTTCAGCAATTTTGCGCCGCACAGATAGGTCAGGTAGACGGTCGCCACACTCCAGAGCCCCGACTGAAAACGGAAACTCCAGAGGTTACCCCCGAACGGAAGCGCGAGGACTGCCGTTACATAGTGGTACATCGGGCTACGCGTGTAATATACATAATCCGGTACGAACTTCGGTCCACCGGTTTTCATGATCGCGTCAACAGCCTGGGTCGATGCATATTCATCGTCGTCAAGCGGCTGCCATTCCAGCTTGTAACATCGCAGGAAGAAACACAGCAGCAGCACCCAGAACACAAGGTGCGGCCATAGTTTCGAATTGGGCAGCTCGCAGAGTATTGCCGAGATTCTGCGACCTCTGCTACGCATATCATCGACGCGCATCTTACCGAGCATCTCAGCCGCCCCGACCCCGAGAGCAAGGACACCCGTCAGCAGGAGTATGCCAACCCAGCCGATGCCACGCTGGAACCAGAGAATCTCATGTCGTTCCGCCTGGCTCATTTCAAGCAACGATCCGCACAACAATGTGAACGTTGCAACGAGCATCATCGCTGAAACGATCGTTCGCGCGCTGCGGAGTTCATTCCACGCAAGTCGTATGCGGGTTTTCAATGTCGGAATCGGAGACCAGCCGTAACTGGAATCAAGCAGCCCGTCCTGTGTCGTACGCCCGGGAAACAACATTGCGATCGCAAAGGCCCCTGTGAACAGCACAAACAAGGCTCCGATAACTGCAATCAGCTGGCCCGCAAAACGCTCGTTGAACGAAACAGTATCGAATGCATAGCCACGATAGATGAATCGAGGCAGTTTGGGCTGCTCAGGCTCAAGCACTTTATGAATCGCGCGGACAGCATGCTCACTGCCATCGACCCGATCAACGGTGCTCCACTGGTGGCATTGGGGAAGTGGAACTTCTTTTCCCGAGCAAAGGTAGGCCATTCCATCAACGGCGATCCGACCCGGCCAGTTGAATTGCGCTTCATCGATTAAGCGGATTTCGATGGTGTTCCAGCCGGGCTTCAGAACTTTTCCCAGGCTGTAGCCCACGTAGGCACCGATCGACCTGTTCCGTTTCAGCGAATTGACGATCGGATTTTCAGCTGGAAGGTCAGGTTTTTCCGGTGTGCTCCTTGACGATGACAGTGTCCGCATCGGATCAAAGTCGCCACCTTCTTCCGCACGGTTAGTCGTGCGGTAGTTTCGAAACGGAAGGTGTGTCTTCGGTTTTAACGGGATGAACTCCTCAAGGTCCGCCTGAGCATCTCGAGGATTCTCGAACTTCCGGCCGCCAAAGAAATCGCCGACTTCGTCCGGGTCCAGCAATTCCGGATTGGAAAACGGGTCAAAGGTTGAAAACCGTCCCAGGATCCAGTCACCCTGATCGATATCCGGTGGCTTGGCATGAATAATCCGGACCGGGTTTCCGTTTATAAAAAAGTCATACCGCCGGTTGGTTGCGACGCGCATCCATGCTTCGTCAATCTCACCGTCGAAGAACCAGTTTGTGCGGAAAGTCGTACGCTCTTCTGAGCATTCCGGTTGCGCCTGCATCCACGTTCCCTCAAAGGGAGTCGAGAACACCTGGGGTGGAAGAGAGCGGAACGAAGTCTCTATGTCCACATCCGCAAGTTCAGCATAGCGCCAGTCCTTGTCCCAGTATCCGGGGTGCGTCCAGTCAACCCGCTGCGGACCGAGAGGTACCGGTTCGGACCTCCATGATGTGTCACTTCGAATCGGGATCACATCACCGTTAAACAGTGTTATTTCGCCATAGAAATTGACGTAGGAAGACAGACCTCGCGACTCGATCTCAATGCAAACGGAGTTATGCCCGATCTGGAAATCGTTGGTTATGTCCAGAAAATGAGGCAGGCGCATGTTTACGTGATTTGTCCACTGATACTCCCTCGGGAAGTTCAATGCCATCGCCGCCTTGTCGGAAATAACGCGCTGGCCTTTTTCACTGGTACCGTTCTGCCAGGGGCGTGTCGCCCGCCAGAGAAACTGATGCCCGATCGGGTTCTTGTTGATCGATACCTCGAAAGCTTCATCAGCGGTGATCATCATCCACGCGTGCTTGACCCGGCACGTCAGATCAAATCGCTTACGGAAATAGCCGCTGTACGATTCGCCGGGCGCTTTGATCCATTCACCCTTGAATTCAACTGTGCGGATCGGGTTGTTCCACGTCTCGTTCCATCGCGCAAGGATGTACGAAAGCATCAGAACAAAACATAGCAACAGGATCGTGAATCGTATCGCCGTCAGCCCGCGAAACGACGATGTTGTCGCCTCTGCCGGCCTGTGGAAGTACTTGCGAATTTTCTTTATGAGCCGGATCACGGGTTCTTCGTCCCCCTGATTCGCTCCCAGATGGCGTCCGGATCGCCGCTTTGTGCTGCGGCGACCAGCGCATGTTGCTGGCTGACGGACTTTAGAACTTTTACAGTGGCAAAGTTTAAATGCTCAGTGACCGCGTACATCCAGTCGCACAACCGGAATGCCTCTTCCACGTTCTTTTCACGAATCGCAATGATCTGCAGAAAGTAGATCGCTTTGACGTTCGCCGGTTGGCGCTGAAGCACGAATTCGAGCCGTTCGCGCGACTGGGCGACCCGATTGACGTTATAGTCCTCTGTCGCCAGTCGCTGGACAGCTCTTAATGACTCGCGACGTACCGCTTGCGTTTCAGAGTCACACAGAATCTTCCAGTTGTCATAGGCACGCTGGACAAAACCTGCAGCTTCGTCCGTGGTCGCCTGCCACAGCAATGCGTGATCGGTTGACATTCCGAGCTTGTGTTCGATCAGCCCTCTCTGGCGGATGTAGTTCGTCTCCTGTGACAAAACCGGGTACTGAGCGCGACAGAGCTCAAGCTGTTCCAGCGATCGTTCGAAATCACCTTCGCGCATCGCAGCAGTCGCTTCGCTCAGGTAGTGTTTCGCACTGAACGGCCCGTACAGCGCGAGTGAAATCCCGATCAACGACATGATTGTCAGGTAGACCACAGCAACGCCCGTCCGGCGCAGGTCCAGTTGCTTCGGATGCAACAAAGTCATCGAGGTCAGGAGGAGGCTCCCGGTCAGTCCCATACCCCAGCCGCCGCGCGCGAACTGGCAGAAGATCTGCGAATAGCCCGTCCAGATCAGTATGTCCTGCAATTTGTCCAGCTGGATATCCCACAACGACCACCCCGGCAACGGCGCTATTTTGATATGACGTGGGATATCAACCCAGATGTTTTTTGATTTCCACGCGCTCAAGCCCGCCTCGGCGGCAGTGTTGATGTCACCGCCCAGCCACGTCAGGTTGTCGTGCTGCATCTGCAACCACGCTGCATCGGCAGCCGTTTCGGGATAGCCGAACATTACGAAATAAGGAAATGTGGCTCCGACCATCATCATGCTGCAGCCGACAAACAGGCATGCCATGGACCATGTTCTTTGATACCAGCGCAGGAACAGAAAGACACATAACCCGATCGCAAGCATGGCTTTGAAATAGATCTGACATGGAATCCTGACTGCCACGATATCCTGCGGACCGTAAGCGATTCCGTCCTCCGGGCAGGGTAGATCCCACCACGGCTTGGCGAGACTGGCAACGATCATCAACAACCCCAGACCGAGAATTCCCAGGCGCAGCAGCGTGCCAAGACTTGGTACAAGCGGCGCCCACGATGGTGGATCAAGCCACTTTTCGCGAGGTGGCACCTTGTCGAGATAAGGATCGATAAAATTGCGGACGCGCGGAACGACTAACTGTGTCATCGGGGCGCACATTCGTTCCACGGGATCAAACCAGAACCTGAGGGCGCGGAAAATTGCTACAGCAATTCCAGAACACCAGACTGCTGGAGCAAGCCACTGCCGCCCCGGAATCATCCACCTTGTGCAAGGAGCCACCAGGTTTAGTGTCGCCGCAAACAGTTTGCGTGCGGGAAAAAGTAGCCACCACATCAGCCCAGAACCGGCCGACCATGCCCACTTCACAGGAAGCAACCAGCGGCGGGAGGGAACCAGCCGACTTGTCCACGATGGTAGTCGTTGGGCAAGCAGAGTCAGCTGTTGTAACAACAGCAACCAGGCGGATTTCCAGATACCTTCGGGCGGATTGCTCGAGGCTTTCATCGCGATTCCCTTGCTATTGCCCCGTAACGAGCCTTTCAAGCTCGTCCATTAATTCCT
This sequence comes from Planctomycetota bacterium, assembly GCA_039029995.1. Lineage (GTDB taxonomy): Bacteria > Planctomycetota > Planctomycetia > Pirellulales > Pirellulaceae > Mariniblastus. Next base: position 4,834 of record JBCCFB010000058.1, on the reverse strand, counting down.
GTTGCTCCGGAAACTCCATCATCTCGCCGGCGATCGGATCGCCTGGCTCAAGGACCTGATATCCATCTGCAATGACGACTTCGCCTGCTTCAACGCCTTCGACAATTTCGGTCCAGCCATCACGGGTCCAGCCCATCGCAACATCGCGAACTTCGTAGGACTCTCCGTCTTCGTTCACGACATAGACGAGACCACGGTTTCCGGTTGTCCCTGTCACGGTCCCGCGCGGAACGCAAATACTGGTTCTTGTATTGGAAATCCTTGAAAACCCGGTCAGTCCCGGGACCAGCAACGGATCCTCTTCATCAAAGTGCACAAGCACCTGGAACGTTGCCGGCCATTCAGGTGCACCTGTTCCCTTGGGACGTACCGGCCTGTTGGTTTCCGGACCGCCGGTCGCAAAGTTAACCAGCGACTTGATCCTGTGAACAGTTCCGGAGAAAGTCCGGTCCTGAAACGCGCTCAGCCGCAACTCAACTTTATTGCCGACTTCAATTTGTCCCATCGCTGTCTGGTCCATACTTGCTTCGAACCACAAACCGGACGCGATGATGATGGCCGGACGCCCCGGGTCCTGGTTGTATTCACCTTCGTGAACAAGAATCCGTTCCACGATTCCACTGGCGGGTGCATAGCTTATGAAATCTTCAAGCTGTGACAGGCGATGCTTCCATGCCATCTCGGCTTCTTTAATCGTCGCTTCAGCAATCCGGATACTGTTGCTTCGGCCTTCAATGGCGAAGTTCAGTGTCATCAGCATCGTCCGGTAAGCCACCTCGGCCTCTTTGGCAACGATGGTCTGTTCCAGCCATTCCTTCTGACTGAGCGCGCCTTCTTCGAGAAGGTTGCGATACCTTTCGAGAATCTCGCGCTGAGCTGCAGCTTCGTTTTCCGCCGCTTCCAGCTCAACTTGAAACAGAGCCGGTCTTTCGTCGAGCAGTACGTTCACCGATCCGACTTTCACACGCTCGAATTCCGCGCGGGCTGTTTCCAGCGCTGCGGCGGCCGCTTCGATCCGCATCCGGATCCTGGTGTCATCCAGCTCGACCATCATCTGACCGGCTTCGACATAGTCGCCTTCATCGACAAATATCTTCTCGATGCCGGCCATCGCGATCATCGGAACCTGGACCGGTTCACTTTGAATGATTCCTTCACCGATGAATGTCCCTGTAATCTCACGCTCTACGGCCACCGCTGTTTTGACAGGAAACGGCTGGCCGGTTTCGCGCAGAACGCGTGAATAGCCCAGCGAAGATGTGTACATCCGCGCAATAGGATTCTTGTACGCCGGCCAGATCAACAGGTACGCAACCGCAGCGCTGATAGATCCGGTTATCGCCAGGAAAACCAGAGGCCAGAACTGATACTTAATTTGTTCAATCAGCCACTTCCGCATCGTTATTCCTCTTCAATGTCGAGCTGAAGCCCGGTTATTTCACTTAGCTCATGAAGCAACTGATCAAGACCGCTGATCAATCGTTCAGAGACCTGCTGAGCATCTTCAACAGTTCCTCTCATCCCCATCTCCTCCAGCTCGCCCGCGAGCGAAACCAGCGGCGCACAGAAGAAGTACGAAAGCTGCCCTTTCAGTTGGTGGCTGATTTCCAGCAGTTTGACCGGGTCGGCTTCCGCCACAGAGTGCTGCAGCCTGGCCTTATTGCCGGGCACGCTGCGTTTGAAAATGACGGCCATTTCTGAAATCAGATCACGGTCACTCTCCGCAAAGCGCATCAGTTGTTTCTGGTCGATTAAAGGATTCATCTCAATGTTCCTGTCGTATTGGTGGGTAGCTGATTCCGAGGCGTTTCATTTTGTTGTAAATGCTTTTTTCACTGATCCCGAGCATGCGTGCGGTGCGTGCTTTGTTGCCCTGGCTTGCTTCGAGTGTTTCCAGAATCGCCTGCGCTTCAATTTCCTGAAGTGTCATCCCGGCAAGCGAGTAGGCTGGAGGTGTTTCGGTGGTATCTGATTCGCGAACGGACACCGCGGCCGGGGGAAGCTTCAAATCGAGATCTTCCGGCAGCAGCTCATCACCATCGGTAAACGCGATCGCGCGTTCGAGTACGTTCTCAAGTTCGCGGATATTGCCAGGCCACTGGTAGGACCTGAGATGCACGATGGCATCATCGGAAAGACGCAGGGTCTGCCGCTTCTGCCTGCGACAGATTGATTTGATGATTGAACGTGCGATCGAACTCAGGTCGGAGCTTCGTTCCCGCAACGGAGGCAGGTAGAGAGACAGGACATTCAGACGGTAGTAGAGGTCCTGCCGGAACTGATTCTTCCCGGCCATCGCTGCGAGGTCCCGGTGCGTCGCTACAACCAGACGGACATCAACCGGTCGCGTGATGTTACATCCGACACGATGAATGCACCGGTCCTGGATGAACGTCAGCAATTTGGGTTGCAGTTCGATCGGTAGATCGCCGATTTCGTCGAGAAACAGTGTTCCACCGTCAGCCAGTTCGGCTTTACCGATCCGTTCGTTGATCGCGCCGGTAAACGCTCCTCTTGCGTGTCCGAAAAGCTCGGATTCGATCAGATCACGGGGGAGTGAGGCACAGTTGATCGCGATGAAAGAGCCGGCCGAACGCGGGCCTGACTGATGGATCATGCGGGCAATCGTCGTCTTGCCGGTACCGCTTTCACCGCCGATTAAAACAGTGGAATCCAGTTGCGAGATTCGCGCTACGGCGGCAAGCAGTTCGTTATCCGGATCTGATTTTGCAAACATCAGATCGTCGGGAACGCCTGGCATGCTCAGAACGTCGCGCAAGCCTGAGTTTTCGTTTCCGGCTTTCCAGGCTTCGTATGCCTTCTCGACCTGAATGGAAAGCGACTCAGGTATGAAAGGTTTGCAAACGTACTGGAACGCGCCCTTTTTCATCGCTTCCACAGCCACTCCCACATCGGAAGAACCGGTCACGATGATGACTTTAACGCTTGAATGGTACTGTTTAATGTACCGCAGACAGTCGAGCCCGCTCAAACCGGGCATTCGCATATCAATCAACGCGACAGCCACGCTGTCGTCGATCAGTTCAAGACCGTCGCTGCCGTTGCCGGAGGTCTGAACGATGCAACCGCGCCTGCTTAGATGCGTCTCCAGCGCACGCAGGGCAACCGGGTCATCATCGATAGCAACAACGTGGACTCCTTGAAGCGGAGTTCGCGCGGCAGTGCTCTGCTCGACTGCGTTTTCTGATTGTTGATCTGGTCCGGACATTGACTGAAGGGAACCGGAGTCTGTGTATCGTCCGCTGTCATGTATTCATGGCGGCCAGCAATCTTAGGTTTCGATTACATACCGGAGCGGGCTAACTACCCGCCTGAATACTCAGCGCGACTACTCCAATTCCCTGCAGCGTTACAGACCTAAAGATGGATCAGGATCAGGTAGGGTTGCCCCTCTCTCTTCTGTCGTCGCTGCTTGCTTGCGCGACGCCCAGATCCAGACCATGCCGATTACCTCCGCGGCAAGTTGAATCACTCTTGCCAGAACAGCAATCGCGAGGGCAGTTGAGTAGGGTATCCACAATCCGAGAATTGTGGCGAACATTGCTTCCCGAACGACCATTCCGCCGGGGGCGAAAACAGCCAGGAACCCGACGACCCACGCAAACGAGGTTGCTGCAATGACAACGATTACCGGTGGATACTGGTCCAGAGTCATCGAGGCGATCAGGCACCAGGTTACGGCACCGTTGAGGCATCCCATCAAAAGATAGAACCCGAGGGCGGACATCATGCGACGATAGTCAAACTCAAGCCCGCGGATCAGAGCAACTCTCTGCTTGACCGCTTCAAACTTCTTTGCCAGTTTTTTCCGGACGACCCAGGTCACTCCGCACATTGCGGCAATTGCAATCAGCCCGATCCAGAATACCTGTTCGTACCCGGCTAGCGAGCCCAGTGCTTCGAGGAAATCCTCGCGGCAGAAAAGGAACACCGGAACGAACAGCAGCAGTGCTGCAGCCATCGTCAGAAGCAACTCGATCAACATCGATGCCGAAGCGACTTTGGCTGGCACTCCCAGCCGACCTGCCTGAACGGCTCGCGATGCGTAGCCCCAGACTCCACCGGGCAACCATCTGCGTGATTCCGCATGCAACCAGATCCGCGTTGCCTGCAGACCGTTGACCTTCATCTTCATCGCATGCAGCACCAGCGCCCATCCATATGCATTGATGATCCGGTAGACGATCGCGAGGATTACTGCGATTGCAAACCATGGCGACGTGAAATCGGGCACGAGTGTGCACCCCGGCAACAACACCATTGTGGACTTCACAATCAACCCGAGTACGGCAATTCCAAGTAGCATCTGGAATGCACGTGAGCTGATTATCTTTTTGAGCTTGTTCATTGAATTGACGTAGATTCAGGATCAGTTTCAAAAAGGGGCGACGGGATTCCGTTCCGGTACGAAAGCATGCCACCGTTCCGGAATTCCCGCCCCCCAGGCAGGAGATTTCAAGCCGCGGTCTGTCTCTTCAGGCTGACTCGTTTGCCTGCCTCTGCCGCCATCGTGTAATAGACTTCCATCTTTTTGATGATCCGGTCCCACGAGAACGTCCGCAGTGCGAACTGATATCCGGCTTTGCCGAATTGACGTCCTTTCTCAGGTTCAGCCAGCAGGTCGCAAATTGCTCCCGCAAGTGCATTGACGTCTTTCTGTGGAACCAGAAATCCGGTTTCGCCGTGAAGGACGGTGTCCGGAATACCGCCTACCGCCGAAGCGATTACCGGCTTCTGGTAGTTGTAGGCTTCAATCGAGCCGACTCCGAGGCCTTCCGCATCTCCCCAGCTGTCAATGATCCCGGGGTTCACC
>JBCCFB010000057.1:0-26902 GCA_039029995.1 Planctomycetota bacterium | reverse complement strand
TCTTCATCGTTTCGTTGAGGAATCACCACCGTCTCTTCAGGTTCTGATCTACAACCTGAAGTTGAGACAAGCGCAACGGCAACACCCAGTATCAGTGCCGAAAATTGCTTTTGCATATCAAGTCCCTCTCTAGTAATCGCCAACGACTTCGCCACCACGAATCGTGACAAGTTGATCGAGAACGGTGTTGATATTCCGGTTTAATGAATGCGTGGAACCATCGCAGAACGCAAAAACGACAACACCCGGATGACGGCTGCTGAACTGTTCGTCCGAATATACAGTCGTTCCGTCACTTGCCTGAAACGGGTTCAGATACGGCGAAGGCGTAATTACGGAGTCATCGACCGGATCGCGCGTGAGGTTAGAGAAACAACCGAAAAAGTGATAGGTGAATGCGTGAGCCCAGTCGCGGTTGTTGTTTGTGACGCGACCCAGTGATTCACCGAATAACACAGTGTTCGATGTTCCGTCTGCAACATCGCGCATTTCCTCTGCCCAGTATCCGCCCTGAACGAAAAGCCCCTGATCCCAATCGATTGCACCTTCGCTCGGCATGTAGTCAGTGCGAATCCTCTGTGGCAATTGAGCAACCGTGTTGTTTGCATAGCCGGGGTCTTCGGCGGAAGGGCAATGGCAAATGTCAAATCCGGGGATGACTGAAGGATTATCGTAGTCAATTTCGTCAATCCACGGCGAGGAGGTTTCGTTGATGGATCGGTTGATAATGGCGTCGTATAGGTTGGAAGCCTCGGAGTATTGAGCAATTTGCAGCAGGTAGGATCTGTAGTAGCGGTCATCGGATGCTGAAGGCGTGGACTCGCCCTGCACCCAGATCAACCAGTTATTGTCCGCAGGAAGCGCTGGCAGTTCGCCCACCGTCGATTCAAAATTCAAAGCTGCGAGAGCCTGTTGACGGATCTTGTTCGAGCAGGCGGTACGGCGAGCAGCCTCCCGAACCTGCTGCACCGCTGGTAGAAGCATGCCGATTAGAATTCCAATGATGGCGATTACCACCAGCAGTTCGACAAGAGTAAAGCCCTTTCTCTTTCCAAGGTTCATATTATCCCTCCCGTAAAATCAGCCCCGGTTTGTTGAGCCAAGCCGCGTCTTGAATTTTATGAATGCGGCTGACCGGGCAAAGAAAACGCTGCGCAAAATCAGATGCGACTTTGACACTAAGGTCGGATAACGGTTGAGAAAGATACGCTCACGCGAAGTGCAGACACCGGCGTTTAACTAGTGTGAGACGACTCGCAGAACTGACTGTCCCGCATGTAGCGAAATTTCAACCTTGCAAAAACACAAATGAATGTTTAACAAGGCTTTGCAGCGCAATTTTTTTTGTTGGTTCATTTGCAGCGGCAACTCAATTGTTGCAATAGAGCAGCATCGGCCGGAAAAAGTATGAGGGCTACTTCACCTAAATAGTCTGATCAAGGTCGTCGAACCAGCCATCAGGAAAAGGATCAAAGCCTTCTTCGAAATCCGCCTCTTTTTCTGCGGCTTGCTGGTCAGTTTCGCGATCTTCATCTGAAAGCGGTTCAATCGGGTCTTCGTCCAACTGGATCCGAACCGACGAAAATTCATCAATCAATGCTCCCGTTTCTTCCCGGGAAAGACCTGGTTTTTCACGTTCGGTGTCCAGCGAATCTGATTCAACGATTTCATTATTCCCACGGCTGGCGGCAGACAGTGAATCAAACCAGATGTCACTATCAACCGGATTTGCGCGCCGGGCCCGGCTGGATTTTTGAATGAGATGGTCGCTGCTGACAACGGTCAGGGATCCCGGAACAGGGTGTTTTCTGATGAGCTCGATGATCAGAGTATCTGCATCCGGGTAACCAACAGCGAAAAGAACTGTCATGTCTTTGATTTCGAAACGATCTGAATTCACTCCTGCTGGACGGCTTTCGGAATCGAAAACAATAGTCGTCTGCTTGCGAACGTCATCCGGAAGCCGGCGAGCCAGTTCGCGGAACAGCCTGTCACGTGACCGCTCAAGCGCACGGTCATCTTTGTGCCGGCCCTCCAGCCCGCATTGGAAGATCAGGTTGTATCCATCAATGATGATGTAACGCATGGCGGTTTTGCACGATGGGGATTACTTCCAGTCTACTTTATGGTGATGCAGCTTCATGGTGATGCAACTTTATGGCGATACAACGATCGTGAGTCGTCGTGAACCTTCACAACTAAAGCCTGATGAGATTAACCCGTTGTCGCCGCATGGATACCGGTCTGGGGCAAATTCTGGTTATCGTTCATAATTCACGCCGGCAAAAGTAATCCATGGAGTTTTCAGTGATCCCCAAACTAGCAAAACGTGCCAGAACCAAAACTGTGGCGACAGTCGGCCCGGCATGCCGTGACGTAGCAACATTGACGGAGTTGATCAAACGTAGCGTCGATGTGTTCCGACTGAATATGGCCCATGGCACGCGGGCGGATCATGAACTTGCAATTGCAAATATCCGGCAGGCTGCCGCTGACTTACATCTTCCCGTAGGAATTCTGGTCGATCTCGCCGGACCAAAAATCCGGCTGGGTGCACTGGCTGAAAATCCGCTGGTTCTTGAAAACGGTGACACTGTCACTTTTGTCCCCGGCGAATCTACCTCAAATCGTGACGAACTGGTCTGTCTTTATGAGCCATTGATTCGTGAAGTTGCGGTCGGGGACGCAATTGTCCTCGCTGACGGGATAGCACGACTTGAGGCAATTGAGGCATCGGATAACCGGCTCGTCTGCAAGGTGATTGATGGAGGAGCCATCCGCTCACGACAGGGCGTCAATCTACCGGGAACAAAGTTGAGCGTCCCTGCTCTCGGCGACGTGGACAAAGACAATGCCGTCTGGGCAGCCGGGCAGGGCGTGGACTTTGTCAGTCTCAGCTTTGTTAGAAATGCAGCCGAAGTGATCGAGCTGAAAGAGCTGCTGCAAGAAAACGGTTCGGACGCAATGGTAGTCTCCAAAGTCGAAAAAGCGGAAGCACTTGGGTGTCTTGACCAGATCGTCAAAGCATCGGACGCGATCATGGTGGCGCGCGGCGATCTTGGAGTTGAGATCGCGGTGGAAAAAACCCCACTGGCACAGAAACGGATTATCCGCACCTGCTTGCAACATCGTAAACCCGTCATTGTTGCGACCCAGATGCTTGAGTCGATGCATACGACGAAACAACCAACGCGTGCGGAGGTCTCTGACGTGGCCAACGCAATTCTCGACGGCGCCGATGCTTGTATGCTCTCGGGCGAAACAGCAATCGGCGAATATCCGCTTGATTCCGCCGGAATGATGCAACGGATCATGATGGAAACGGAGACCATGTTTGCTGACCGGTCGTCTCGAATGACTTCCTACGACAGCGCAACCGGATGGTCTGTCACGGACGCAGTCATTTTTGCTTCCGCGCAGATTGCTCGCAGGGTCGGCGCCGAGATGGTCGTTTTCTGCACATCGTGTCGTGACGCAGCGATCTTGAAGTCGAAACAACGTGATCACGTGCCTACCGTATGCTTTACGGATAACGAGCAGGCGTACCGGCAGATGAGTCTGCTCTGGGGAGTCACTCCAGTTCTTCTGCCAGAAGCGCTAGACGGGAATCACCTGCCCGCCTTTATCGACAAGTGGGCGATCGAGCATGGTGGCGCAAAGAGTGGTGATCCTGTCGTCGTTGTTGCAGATACCGAATTGCTGTCCGGCGTTCATGACACGGTGATGGTGATGAAGATCCGCTAAAGCCGCGGGCTGTGTTCTCCGTGAGAACAGATGCCCGGAAATGGGGGCATCAAATAAAAAAGCCCGCCGGAGGCAGGCTTTGAGTCGCGAAAAGCTGGCCGCTACGTTTTAGATTAGCGATGTCGGGGTTTTGCCTGCTAATCAGCAGACACCGTTGCCTTAGATTCGCGCTGAGTCCCTTCACTCAGTCCTGTGCAGGCTGCGTGTTGCCTGACGAGATGTGTTAATGCATCTGCTGTGCCACAACAACAAAAACGTAGATATCCGTTTCCAAGCGCTTCTCAACTTGAGTTAATCCCCCCAGACTGAACTCGCGCGGAAGACTTTGCAGGTGTTGGCGCAATTGCAGCCATGAAATGACTGCAATTTCCGGACGCCGGTTTTGAAAGAATTACACGGCTGCCGCTGATCGGGTGATGTGATAGCACCGGACCACGAGCGTTGCAGCCTATGATGTTTGGGCCTCTATGTGCACGGAGCGGAGCCTATGTGCACGGAGCCTATGTGCACGGAGCCTATGTGCACGGAGCCTATGTGCACGGAGCCTTTAACGTCTGCTCCTGTGCACACGGAGACTATGTGCTTTGCAGCATGTTCAATGTCATGGCTCGAAAGACGTCAATCTGTTTGTCAAATTCCCTGCTTTCCGCCTGATAAAGAACGACGAGTTTTTGCTCTTCAAGCGAAAACACTCGAATTCTCGCGGAAACAACGAAGTCCAGACAGTAGAAGAAGGCATCGACTCCCCGGGATTTGAAGGGTTCAAAATCCGAATCAGCAGCTGAAACCTCGACCTCATCATAGGTCTCTTCAAGGGCGGCGACGGCATCTTTCAACAGATCATCTGAATCACTTGTCGCAGGGAAGATGCTTAACGACCAGATTCCACCATCAGGCGTCTCGAGCGTAACCTGACGGGGTAATTCGTCCGCAGATGGTTCGCTTAGCGACCAGTTCTCCGGATACATAAATTTGAGGCCGTAGTTTTCGTAGGTTGTCGTCATGAGATCGGTACCAGCATGCAAATTGCGCAAGCAGTCTGGATGCCAGCAATTTGGGCTCGTTGTGAAGAGCTTCGTGTAGTGAGACAGAGCGCCGCGTAATTGAATCGGAATGGATGATCCAGCTGCGCAGTTATTACCGATATGGTAACGAGGGAGGCAGGTTGTTAAAGTCGCCTCCGCGACTTTTCGTCATCGAATCCGGCGCGGGATTTGCTCCCCGTGAATGTTGTATCCGATAGTACGGAGTCTTCCTGCCCGGTCGCCGGAAAGGCGGCAGTCACTGGAGAGTGATAGCTTGATATTGACGTTCTTGTTCGCCGTATTGTTGTCATTGAGCAGACAACAAAATCGCCAGACTCCATGCAAGATGGGGCTTGAGGCTGCGGGAACACTTAAGCCTTCGAAGCCAGCCAGCCTTGTGGCTCTTCTTGCAATTGTGGCGATGAGCCTCGGGCTTTCCGGATGTTCGATCTTCCGGCCTGTTTCTCCGCGAAACGATATTTCCGTATCAGAAGCACGGCAATGGACGCGGGGCGGGATGGATGCACTGGACAAGGGGCGATTCGATACAGCGCAGGAGTTTTTTGTTCGAGCGAACGAACAGAATCCAGGCGATGAGCGAGTCTTGCGTGGGCTCGCCGAAGCCTACGCCGGGCAGGGCCGGTACGAGCCGGCAATTGGAAGCCTTCAGCAAATCGTAGCCACAAGCAACGACCCCTCAGCCCGGGTCCGGCTGGGCGAGATCTATCTTGCCAACGGCCAGTGGTTTCCGGCCCGGCAGGAGGCCGAGCGAGCCCTTGAGGCGGACCGGAAACTTGCTGCTGCCTGGGTTCTTCTGGGGAGAACTGAACTCGTAAAAGGGGCCTACCATTCGGCGCTGGAGAATTATCATCGCGCCATGAGCTGCGACCCTGATCTTCATGAACTTCAGCTTGAGATTGCAGCCGTTTACCAGCGACTCAATCAGCCCGAACGGGCGCTATCGATGATTGAACAATTCGTAAGCCGCTACCCGGAAGAGTCCGTTCCAGAAGCTGCCGAAATCGCCAGGGGGCAGGCTTTGCTCGATATGGGGCAGCATGCCACGGCAATCGGCGTGTTCGCAGACGCGACCCGCCGGCCCGATGCGACATCCGAGTCCTGGGTACGTCTGGGGCAGGCTCAAATGCTTGCCGGCCAGGAATCGGAAGCGCGAACTACCCTCGCGCGGGCGTCGCAAATGTTCCCGGACGCCGCAAATCTTGACAGCATTATCGTTCAACTCCGTTCAGGCGCTCCTCGAATAGCACTGAGTCAGTCCGATAATCCTGAATTCAGCGAATAAGACGGCCGCTTTCCGCCGATCTTCAACGTAGACTTCACCGGTGAATTTGAGTCAGAAATTGGAAAGCAATATGTCAACAATCAACCAATCGCAAGGCTTTGTCGATCGTCGTGACACGTCTAGACAAAGTCGACCCGGCCTCGAGCGCCGGCAGTTCTCTGACGGTCGCGCAGAACTCTCTCCGGAAGCGGCAGAACTCGGCCAGGCGATCGACCAGTACAAACTCATGAATCGTCGTCGGTATATTTCGTACGAAGAGATGCTTATGGTGATCAAATCCCTGGGATACGAGAAGTCCTGATGCCACGCGACGGTGAGCCGTTGCCAGTAAGCTAAAATCCGGCCTCTAACTGTTGGCTGGAATAATGAAACACTGCCCGCTGAGAGTTAAGGCTTTCAGTCGGGCAATTTCTTTGGGCGGTAGTTCGGCGCGTCCACTCGCCGACTATGATCTCCACATCATCTGTTGCGGCAGGAGTGTTGTGAAGCACGGCGGGACAATCCAGCCATCCCACGCTCTGTCAGGAACCGCAATACATTTGCCAACGAGTAGGTCTCGGGAGGGTCAGTAGTTACAAATGCAAACAGAGGTGAGTTGAGATGAACTGGTGCCGTGAGTGATGAGGTAAGTTGCTGAAGAGAGGTTTGAATAGCACGATCCCTATGAAGAATCATCGACCATGCTTTCATGGTCTATCCAGCCAACAGAAAACCCTCACCTTGAAATAGGGTAAACACTCCCTTATTCCCCGGATCGTGAATTGCGATTCTCGCCTGACAACCTGAAATACAAAAAAAGCTCTGCATTGGCAGAACTTTGTATCTTCTTTCTAATTTCATCCCGCATTAACGGCGACGACGAATTCCCAGCAGCATCGCCGACCCGAACATCATCAAGGAGGCAGGTTCAGGAATTGCAGTTACGTCAAGCGTAAGACTACCGAGTCGATACTCTCCGACATTGGCCGATAGCGTGATCATGTCACCACTGGAAATACTGAGTCCACCATTCGCGTTCCAGTCCTGATCGCCATCAACATCAGCCGTTCCAAGGGTGAACAAAGTACCGGCAACATCAGCTGTGAGTTCTTCACCTGCGGAACCGAATGAAGAAAAATCAATCTCCTGCAGTGTCGCAACACCTGTGAAGGTCAGCGTGAACTTTAGTGTCTCTTCAACATCAATCTGGCTCGCTTCGTCACCACCACCGGAAGTTACTCCAGTGGTATCAACTCCTGCTCCGGAACCGATCGCATTAAACACAGAACCGGTACCAGTGGCGAACGATGTCGTAGTGTCAACTTGAATCGTTACGCCTGACCCTACGTCCGTAAAGGAGGCTCCATTGGTCCCGTCGAGGGCGGCGCCCGCTGCTCCACCAGTTGAAAAGTCGAATACGACAATGCTCGCATTGGCTGCCGTGATGGGCATTGCCATGAGGCAGAACATTGTCACTAGAAGGCGAGTCATGATGTCAATCAAAGCAAGATCGGCGGGAGGGTCTACTTTCGTATGGGAGATAGTCTAGCTGACCAGGCGGCGTAATCAAACCTTGTAAAGACATCTTCCCATAGCTGACGTTATCTTCTCAACGCATCAAGAGGGCCGTCCAGTAGCGGGTTGGTCAGCTGGTCGATTGTCAGGATTCCCAGTGTTTGGCCCTCATTTCCGACTACCAAAGCCAGTGTTTCACGTAGCGCCTGCATCTTCATCAACACTTCACCGAACATTTCCGTCCGGCTGATTTTCATCAGTTGAGCGGGCTCGGGCAAACTCGATTCAGGGTCCTCTGCCATTAGCAGGTCAATAGTGCGTATATAGCCGACGATGTTGTTTCGGCGTTCAGACCACACCGGAATGTCAGGCATTTTTCTCCGCTCTGCGAGTCTTCTTGCTTCGGCGATCGTGCTCGAACTCGAAATGGAGGAAATCCGCGAAAGCGGGGTAGCGACTTCATGGATCGGTCGGGAAACAACCTGGAAGAAGTTCTGGCTCAGCAGCCTCTGTGTGCGATGGAGAATTCCCGCATGCAGCCCCTCCTCGATAACCTCCTGAACCTCTTTCCTGGCAATCTCAAGCCGGACTGTTTCCGGTGACTGGCCGAGCAACGTCTCAAGTAGTCGTCCGAGTCCCCACAGAACAGCTGCGATCGGAGAAAACAAACAAGTGAAAAACAGGAACAGAGGAGCGGCCAGTTGCAACAAACGGTTGGGCGCCTGGAAGAAGAGATTCTTCGGCATCAGTTCACCGTAAACAAAAAGCAGCGGCGCCATCAGGATCGGCGCTATGAGTTCCGCGATGCTGCTTGTTGTTGTTGATCTTGTGAGAAGAACGATCGCCAGTGAAGTCACATAGTTGGCAACGTTATTACCGATCAGCGTCGTTGCCACAAACAAAGTCGGATTGTTGATCAAGCGCAACAGCCACTTCGATAGCTGCTTCGAGTACGATTCGCCGTCCAGCGCATCAAGGACAATGCGTACACGGCTGGCGCGATAAAACCCCGTTTCACTTCCGCTGAAAAATGCGCTGAGAAAAATGCCCAGCAGCAGCAATGCGATGGCAGGCAGGATCATGGCTCGACCTCCCTGTCCAGATCAAGCGTCAACTCGAGCAGAATATTGCCGCGCTGGGGAGATTCTTTGACGAGCAGGTTCAACGGCCCCCATTCAACCAGATCTCCCGGTTCAGCAAGGCGCTGCATCTGCTCCTGTACCATCCCCGCAACGGTGATGCTGTGGGTCTCCGGAATTTCGAGGTCCAGCTGACGCGCGAGAAGGCGAAGACTCATCATCCCTGAAACTGCCCAGCGCCCCGGCTCAATCTCATGCATTGGATTGATGTCGAGCAGGCGCATGCTGCGGCTCGGGGAATAGTGAAAGACGGTTTCGAGGATGTCTTCGATCGTGAGGATGCCAATGGAGTCGCCGAACTCGTTGACGATGACACAGACTTCACGCTCTCGCTGCGTCATCTTCTCGAGAGCGTCGGCTACTGTGCTGCACCACGGCATGTATAAAACCGGCTCAGCAAGTCGCTCGATCTCTTCGCCCGGGAACGAAAACAGGTTGTCCAGTCGGATCGCTTTTTCTATTTCGTCGGAGTCCGGTTCAGTGATCAGCATATAGCCGCTGCGCGGAAGTTTGCCTTCGAGATCCGCCAGCGAGACTGGCGGCGAATAGGCGTCAAACTGAGTTCTTGGACGCATCCACTCGTCGGCACGGATTTCTGACAGCCGCACGATGTTGTGCAGCACTGCCTGTTCCTGTTTGATCAGCGCTTCGTCCTTGCCGGAAACTCTGATCGCGCGTTCGAGGTCAGTGCTGTGCAGATAGTCCTCCTGCTGAAGACGAGGTATCAGCAGGCGGCGTGAAACAATGTTCACTGCCTTCAACATGGGCATTACCGGATCGATGACCCGCACGGCCCATGAAAGCGGGATCGCAACCATTTCCGCCAGCCGCCGCGGCTGTAGCACGGCGATACTCTTGGGCAGCATCTCGCAAAAGAAGATCACCGCCAGAACAGACACTGCTGCAAAACCGACAGCCCAGGTCTGGCCGAGTTCCTCGGTTCGCTCCAGTTGCAGCGTGCAGACCGAGCTGATCGCGAAGTACGTGATGTTGATCACGAGATTCCAGAATAAGACGGCCGAAAGCAGGCGGTCCGGATCCTCCATCAGCCCCGCCGCGACACGTTGAGCCGGCGTGCCATCAGCCATCGCTTTACGGTCACGGGGCCGAAGAAAAAAGAGAGCCGCTTCACTGGCTGAGAAAAACGCTGAACAGGCCATCAGCACGATCATTGAGATCAGCCATGGTAGTAGCGGAAGCAGGCTATTCATTTTCAGCTGATTTGACGTGACCCGTCGTAATCAGAAACTCGCTCAACCTGGGAATGATGATTGCCGTCGTCGTGAACCCGTACGCAAATACCACAGCCAGCAGAACTGACAGGTAGTTTTTCAGCAGCAGGTTCGTAATTGAATAGAACATCACAAACGGGAGAATACCAGCCGCCAGCGCAAGGGCAGGCGAGGGCATGTTCCAGCCCATTGCCACGTACAGTCCGATTGCTCCACCCAGAATACACGCAAGGAATGGAGTCAGCTGGGCTTCGACGTTTCCGGTAAACGAAACCATCATCACCATGCTCGTGATGACGCCGACAAACAAAAAGAACACTGTCCCCAGACTGACACCGATTGCCTGACGACTGCCCGCATAGGCCATGCCGCTGTGAATGCCCAGCACCGAAACGAAAATGTTCAGTACGATCAGTCCGACGATGATAAAGACAAGGTTTTCACCGGAAAGACCTCCGCTGTACCAGAGGTAAGCACACATGGCCATCGGCAACAGGATCATGTCCAGAGTTACGTAGAGAATTCCGCCCAGCTTTCCAAACAGAAACTCTTTCGGGGAGATGTCTGTGACTCGCAACAGGTCAAGCGCGCGGCCATCGCGCTCGGTCGTGACAGAAGTAACCGCCAGGGCATTGACCATCACAATACTGAGCAGCATGAACGGAGCCAGTGGTTTGGCAATGTCGGGAATCGAGACTCCGGCCTCAGCAGTGGTGCGGGTTGCTACACCCGAGGTCACCATCGAGTAGAGAGCGAACGCGACACAGGCGCCCAGCAACCAGTAGGTCGCGCGAATGAACAGAATCTTGCGACCATAGGCCCACGTACACATCTCACGCCAAAGAACGGGGTTATCCCAGACGCGTCGACTCTTCTGGCTGACCGTTCGCGTGCGGTCATCGACGTGGCCGCCACGCATCTGTTCGGCTTTTTCGTCCTCTGATAAAGAACCACCAGCTGCCCCGGCCTGACTCTGGGCATCAGCATCGTCCTTCAACTTGCCGGTGATCATGTCAAAGTCGTTCTGGACGCTTTCCTCCTGTCCGGGTTTAACGTCGCGACTCGGGTTCCACTTTCGCACCCGCAGAATTGCAACCGAGCAAAGCGCCGCTGAAATCCCAAGAGCGACGCAGAGATAGGGAAGAACCTGCGTTGACCAGGTTGCGGTCACTGTCGGATGGCTCGCAGCGAGTATTGCGCGAATCGGGCTGTTGGCTTGAGAC
This sequence comes from Planctomycetota bacterium, assembly GCA_039029995.1. Classification (GTDB taxonomy): domain Bacteria; phylum Planctomycetota; class Planctomycetia; order Pirellulales; family Pirellulaceae; genus Mariniblastus. The sequence goes on along the minus strand of JBCCFB010000057.1, from coordinate 15,742 downwards.
AGCTGAGTTGTGGATACTCCGGCGACCATGCCGTTTATCAATCCGATGCCTTCCCACAAGCCGATCCAGAAAACGATCGAGATTCCAACCAGCGCAAGCGTCTGAAAAGTTTTCTCCCGCCAAAGCGCAATGGTGGCGCCCAGACTTCCGGCTGCCAGAACTGTCACCGCCGTTACGGCGTATGTCCATCCAACCTGCTGGAATGACGTTCCTCCAAACAGAACGATCAGCATAAAAATCGGCAGGCTGGTGATCAGCATTACCCCGACGCCGAGCAGGCTCGAGAACAGCTTGCCGAGTACCAGTTCATGATTGGACAGCCGCGTCATTAAAAGCAGAATCAGCGTTTCGCGGTCTTTTTCAATCGCTACGCTACTGGCAACCTGAATTGCCGCAAGGAACATCAACAGCGCGAGCTGCAATGGAGCGAGAATCTGAAACAGGACCGATCCGAAACGAGCCATATCGCCGACGTTTTGAATCCGCTGGGTATTCACCAGCACCATCCACGCGGTGCAAATAAGCAAGAGAAGTGCGACACCGTAAACAGTGCGCATCAGGTAATGCCGCATGCGCCTTGGCGCAACGACGGCCTCACGAGTGAATACCGGTCCGACAAACAATGAATATTCCTCTCAACAAAAAACCCCGATGCCACAGGTGTGACGTCGGGCGACACGCATAATGATCGCATTGCCGGATTCTTACAAGGCTCCGGGAAGCAGCCTTTTCTGCGCATCTTTCGCCGTCACAAAGGGTTGGATCGGCTGCGCTACACTCAAGTACGTAACTTCGGCACTTTTGGACCGCAAAATGGCGGTGACGAAACAGTATTTTTCCCATTTTTAAGGGCATTGGCGCCATAATTCATGAATCGCCGGAAAAATGTTGTCTTCGTTTCCTCCGTCTTGCGTGAAGGATCCCGAAGGTCTGCACCAAAAAAGAAAAGACTGGAACAAACGGCGAAGCCCTTCGCGAAATATCGCACCAATCAGAAACGCTCCCAAACAGCACTCCATTTACCCCCCGAACCGGAGAGAGTCTGTGAAAGACTTGATTACCAGCAACTTCGTAGCCGTTGGCTCCGTACTTTCCGTCTTCGTCGGGATTCTCCTTGGCATTGCCTCTCATGCCGACGTTGAGGACAAGCCGCACACACCGGTACACGCAGTTCAGGTCGTTTTGAAGACCGATTCTGATGGAGAAATTCCCGTCGCTGGTCCAATGGCGAACTCGAGTAATGTGGAACCGGCGATTGATAGTGTTGAGCTGCGGTACGCTGGAGATCTGTTTGACGACGAGAATCTACCGACCACAGAAGTTCCCGATTTCCAGCAGCACGTAGTTCCGCTGCTAGGCCGTCTGGGCTGCAACGGTCGGGCATGTCACGGTTCGTTCCAGGGGCAGGGGGGATTCCAGCTGTCCTTGTTCGGATTTGATTTTGAAGCGGATCATACTGCTTTGCTCGACAGCCGTGTCGAAGTCGACGATGCCGAATTCAGCCTGATGCTGACCAAGGCGATCGATGGAGATGGTCACGGCGGAGGAATGCGGTTCGAAGAAGGTAGCTGGCAGTACAACCTGCTCTATCGATGGATCGAAGGCGGTGCTCCTGCAGAAGAGGATGAGAAACGACTTGAGCGACTGGTCGTCAGTCCCGCAGAAATCCTGGCCACCGATAACACAGAGCCGATTGAGCTTGAGGTCATCGCAGAGTGGGAAGACGGGCGGCGTGAAGATATCACGACGCTATGCCGCTTCCAGTCCAATGACCCGTCGGTAGCCGACGTCACTGAAGACGGAGTGATCACTTCGGAGAATCCCGGTGATACTCACATCATTGTCTTGTATGACAACGCCGTTCAACCTGTCGCGGTTGTTCATCCTGTCGCCAATGCAGTCATCAATGAAGTACTGCCCGAAGATACAGAAATAGACAGGTTGGTTGTCGAAAAACTGAACAAGCTGGGAATCGAGAGGTCCGGGCTTGCCGATGACGTCACTTTTCTGCGCCGTGTTTCGCTGGATATTGCCGGGACGTTGCCTTCGCCTGCTGAGATCGAGGCTTTCATCTCTGACCGGAATCCGGACAAACGTGACCGTAAGATTGAGGAGCTACTCGAAACACCGGCCTACGCCGCCATGTGGACGACGTTCTTCTGTGACCTGACGGGGAATAACTCCAGAGAGTTCAACAACAGCATAAGCCGGCAGAAGATTTCCCAGTTCTGGTACGACTGGATCTACGAACGAGTCGAAAGCAACATGCCCTACAACGAAATGGTTGAAGGTATTGTGTTATCCCGAAGTAGGGAACCCGGTGAAACATATACCGAGTTCTGTGAGAACCTCTGCGAACATTATCGGACTCCGGACAATGGACCGGGTTCAACCGAATATGAGCGACGGTCGACATTGCCGTATTACTGGATGCGGCAGAATTTCCGCGACGGTGAGACGCGGGCGATCAGCTTTGCACACTCTTTCATGGGAATCCGAATTCAGTGCGCCCAGTGTCACAAGCATCCGTTTGATCAATGGACTCAGAACGATTTCAAGCAGTTCTCGAGATTCTTCACCGGAGTAACCCCGGGCAATGTCAACAACATCGGCAACCTTCGCCGCAATGCGGAAAGAGATGAGACGGCACGTGAAGCGTTGGCGATTATCGAACAAACGGGTATTGATGTTGATAATCTGCGAGGCAACCAGCTACGAAGGGAATTCGGCAAAGTGTTGAAAGAAGGGATGACCATTCCTTTCATCGAACTTCGCGTTCACCCGCCGGAGCTGAGCCGTGAAGAAAGGGCAAGAAACCGGCGCGATAAAAAGCGTCAACGCTTTTACACCGACGCGATTCTGCTGGGCGGAGAAGGCGCGGAAGATCTGACCGAATTTGAAGATGTGCGCAGCCCTGTCATGCGGTGGCTCAACCAACGCGACAATCCCTACTTTGCACCGGCGATCGTAAATCGCGTCTGGGCTCACTATTTCGGAGTCGGAATCGTTGATCCGGCCGATGATTTAAACCTCGCCAATCCGCCGTCCAACGCTCCGTTGATGGAGTATCTCGTCGAAGGTTTTATTGACAACGGTTACGACATGAAGTGGCTGCATCGGGAGATTGCCACCAGCCGTACCTACCAGTTGTCATGGGAGCCGACGGAGACCAACGTCAACGACCGGCGAAACTTCAGTCATGCGTTACCAAGGCGTCTCCCGGCTGAAGTCGCCTATGACGCTGTCCGGCAGGCAGTCGCCGGCGACGAACTCAATGGAACATTCAGTGAAGAGTTGACTTCCCGCACGATTGCGATCGCAGGAACTGAAATTCCGCAACGCAGGCGGGAAACCAATCCGCTATACGCCTTGCAGATATTCGGGAAATCTTCCCGCGCGAACAGCTGTGACTGTGACCGCTCCAATGAAACCAGTCTCAGCCAGACTGTCTGGCTACAGAACGATCGCGACATCCATGCCCTGCTGACTTCCGACGAAAGCTGGGCACGGGAGCTGACAGCCAATTCCCTGGGCGTCGCAGAACGCGAACGTATCGAGGAAGAGCTTGCGAAGATTCAACGTCATCTCGGGCAGCTCGTTGAAAGAGAGATGGAGCTATTCCGGCAGGAAGGTAAGGAACGTCAACTCGAACGCCTGCGTAGACAGGTCGCAAAACTGGAAGAACAGGAAGAGGAGATGAGGGCCCGGCTGAATGAAGCGGCCGATCAAACGGACTTCGCCCCGGAAACACTGATCAGCCGGGCCTACCTGCGGACGCTCTCACGATACCCGACCGAAGCTGAGCTTGAGCGATGTCGGACTTTCTTTACCGAAAGCAACAGCATAGCGGACAACGTTACCGGTCTTTTGTGGGCGTTGCTCAATACGAAGGAATTCATCGTTAACCATTAAACGACAGTTCAGCAGCAACATTACACCTGCAGTACAACACGAAGATTCGAACACACAGGAACACCATGAAACGCAATCGACAATGTGATGGAGTGACCCGTCGCGACGCAATCCGAATCGGAGCGATCGGCTCGGCAGCCGGTTTGACGATGGGTGGGTTCCTGCGGATGGCCGATGCTGGAATGGTCAACGATCAGGCTACGGCTAAATCAGCCATATTCGTTGAACTGCCCGGCGGACCTTCTCATATCGACACGTTTGACCCAAAGCCGGACGCAGGGTCCGAATTCCGCGGGACCTTTGATCCTATCGAAACAAATGTCTCGGGAATCCGAATCAGTGAACACTTGCCGAAAATGGCGCAGCAGGCTGACAAGTTTGCCATCCTGCGCGGTGTTTCTCACACGCTGGGCGCTCATCCGCTGGGCCAGAAATTCGTATTCACAGGCAACCGCCCGACGCCCTCAATCGAGTATCCCGGGTTCGGGTCGGTCGCTGCGAGAGAACTTGAATCGCCGTCGGATCTTCCGCCTTACGTTGCGATCCCGCGAACCGGGCGCGGACCGGGCTATCTGGGAGTTCGTTATGCGCCGCTATCGACCAACGGAACTCCGCAACCGGACCAGCCGTTCAATGTCCGTGGAATTTCACTTGGCGGTGGATTGACGATCGAACAGATCGAAAGGCGACGGGGACTGCTTCAGGATCTCGATACAAAATTCCGTGACATTCAGGAAAATGACGAGCTGTTGAGCGGACTCGATCAATTCTCGCAGCAGGCATTCAACATGATCACGTCAACAAGTGCTCGCAACGCATTTGATGTCAGCAAGGAGCGGGCAAGCTACCGCGAGATGTTCGGCGGCGACGGATTCAGTCAGAGTTGCCTGCTGGCGACGCGGTTGATCGAGTCAGGTGTCCGTTTCGTTACGATCACGTTGAGCGGCTGGGACACTCATCAGAATAACTTCTCTCGTCTGAAGGATGACCTGCTTCCCAAACTCGATTCCGGGCTTGCCGGTTTGTTTGCCGGTCTCGCAGCAAAGGGGCTGCTTGATACAACAGCCGTCTACGTAACCGGGGAATTCGGGCGGACACCGAAGATCAATTCCCGATCCGCAGAAGGCGGTCGCGATCACTACCCTCGCTGCATGTTTATGCTGATGGGCGGTGGAGGCATGAACGGAGGACAAGTGATCGGCGAAAGCGATGAAAACGCCTCAGGACCGAAACATGAGGCCATCAAGCCGGAAGACGCTGCCGCATCGTTCCTGCACGCGATTGGAATCGATCCGCACAAAGAATACGAAACCAGCATCGGCCGCCCGATCATGATCGTGCGCGACGGCGAGAAAATTCCGCAGCTGTTTTCATAGCCGTTGCAGTGACCTGATTAATCAGGCTTCGAGTGCTGAGTGAATGTCAGGACTTCCAGAGATCTTGAATTCAGTTGCGCGCTCGACGATGGTTCCGGTTTCCTTGCAGGTGCGGTTTTCCACCGGGCCGTTCCAGAAGTCGTCCATGATTCTGTGCAGGTCCTCGTCAATGTGCTGCAGACGGAACTCGGCCTCATAAACCAGATGCTTATCGTCCGTACAGTACCAGTGGATTGCATCGAGTGTTCCTTCGGGCCGCGGAAACTCCACGATCAGTCCCAGGGTTCCTTCAGGACGTTGCGGGCGATGAGGAATGTGGCGCGGGAGCAGAAACATCTCGCCTTCTTTGATCAGCACGTCCTGCGGGTCGGATCCGTCAAGTGGACGAATTCTCAGGACGATGTCGCCTTCCAGTTGATAGAACAACTCCTCAGTCGGATTGACGTGATAGTCATTGCGGGTATTGGGCCCTTTTGAAACGAAAATGATTACATCATCGGCTTCTTTATAGAACTGTTTGTTCATCACCGGCATCTTGAATTCATCACGATGCTCATCGATCCACTTCATCAGGTTGAACGGAGGTGTAATCGGGGCCGGCATATCTATTCCTCGCAATATGAGTGACTTTCAGGCATTATTTGAACGCCTTGAAAAAGCGGACGCAAGTTGCGGCACCGATTCAAAATGTTCGATTCCGTGATAAACAGTAATGACTGGAATCTCCGGTCAGGATTCGGACAGGAGCCGGGTTGCAGAAGAGTTCCAGGCGAAATGCCGGGTGGCGGAATGGAATAACCATTCCTGCATTCGATGATTGTCGAGTTACTCCGGGGAACGGTCATGGAACTCTTTTGACTTTCGGAATTGAAAAGTTAGCATCAGTCTGTGGTTCTTTTTTTGAGCAACGAAATGGTATGAAACAGGCGAAAGTGAGACAGGCGAAAGATGGAATACGGCAAACTCAGCGGAGCACTTCTGGCAGCCCATTCTGATCTGGAACGCACGGGAGCAGATTCTCTTGTGAGCTACTCGGCGACGCTCGGGATGCCTGAAGTCATGGGCACGCAGAAGCCGCCTAGAGCCATTGTCTTTATCCACTGCGCAGATAACGCCGACCTCGAGGGCTACAAGGGAGAACTTCGCGCAAGAATCAACCAGAAGGTGGGACGTATCCGGACAGCGCTTATTCCGCTGGACATGCTTGCCGAACTTTCCGAAGCAAAACAGATCCAGCGGATTCACGGTTCGCGCAAGCTGCGACCACGAATGAAAGCCGCAGCGAAAAAAGTCAAAATTCCACGGTTCCGCAACGAAACCGGACTGTCCGGTAGCAATGTCATTGTGGGAGTCATCGACACCGGTATCGATCCGAAACATCCGGCGTTCAAAGATCGGATTTTGAAGATCTGGGATCAGACGCTGGACGGCCCCGGCGTTGATGAAGGCGGCTACGGGCTTGAACTTTCCGGTTCGATTATCACCGCGTCCCGTGACGATGACGGGCATGGAACCCACGTGGCCGGAATCGCTGCAGGCGCGAGTGATGATTTCACCGGAGTCGCTCCGGAGGCCGATCTGGTGATCGTAAAGTCATCTTTTCAGGATGCGCATGTCGCTGATGGAATCAGGTACATCTTCCGGATCGCCGAAGATCTCGGCCGTCCTGCGGTCATCAACCTCAGCCTTGGCGGACACTATGACGCTCACGACGGGACGGACTCGCTATCTCAGATCATTGATGATGAGGCCGGGCCTGGAAGAATCATCTGCGTGTCTGCCGGAAATGAAGGCGCCGACCGGATCCACTCGCGAATCGAACTTGGGGCTCCCGCGACCCGCACCGCAAAGTTCACTGTTCCGGCAGGTCAGCCGGAAGCGATGCTTAATGGCTGGTACCCCGGAACGAGAAAGCTGGAGATTCTGATCAAATCACCTGAAGGCCGAGCAACTCGTTTTCAAAAGGTTGTCAGCGACGGGAATTTTGAACGACGATACAACGTCGGTAGCGCAAGGGTCATCGTGCAAACGCCTGGCAAAGACGCATCGAACGGAGACAACAGTTTCTACGTAGTTATCCGCCCAAAACCCGGAGTTTCAGAAGTGCCAACGGGTACCTGGGAATTGAAGGTGAAGAACAGGAGCCACGTGGATGGAAATCTTGATGTCTGGACGCTCGACGATCAGGCGACTCCCGAAGTGGTTTTCAATCGCTCAAGCGCAGACGATAGCTGCAAGATCGGCTCTCCTGCCTGCGCTTCGAGGGCGATAACGGTGGGGGCGTTTGTAACGCTGACTTCGTGGAAAAACATCGACGGTGATGAATACGAATTTGACCTCGAGAAAAACGAGATGGCTGTTTTCAGCTGCCAGGGTCCGCTTCGCGATGATCAGGAAAAGCCGGATGTGGCGGCGCCCGGAGCATTAATCATCTCATGCCTTTCGGCCGATTCAGCTCCCGATCGCGAATACGTAATCGATAGACATCACTTTGCCGAAATGGGAACCAGCATGGCAGCACCGTTTATCGCCGGACTCGTTGCCCTGCTGCTTGAACGTGAGCCTGATTTGACTCCTGAGCAGGTAAAGGAAATGCTGAAAGCAGCGAGCCGAATTCCCGGAAAGCCCGAAGGTACGTTTGATGAAACCTGGGGATTCGGTCTTCCAAGCGCAGGGCGATTATGAAAGACGCGCAGCGGGAGCATGACAAGCGGAATAGCGCAAGACGCAGGACCGACTGGATTTGAAATGGAAGAAGCGGACTATTCAAAGTTTGACGCACCGCTGATGATGGCCTGCAACGAAAGCCATGCTCAGGAATCGTTTCCTGTTTCGCTGATTTCAGTATTCATCCATCTCATCAGTCCGCCGGACGAACAGCAGAAAAACGAGCTTGAAGCGGCAGGCGTCGTTCTGCCGAAACGTCTTTCGCGCATCATCACTGCGCAGTTGACTCGAGAAGCGCTGGTTCGCCTTTCACAGTATGACTGGGTCAAAGCGCTCAAGTTGTCTCAGCAGATGAAACGTCATCCGGGCGAATCACCATGAGCGGCTGATAGCTGAGTCGTGCCGGCCTTAAAAAAAAAACGAGAGCAATGTCGCCTGGCTGCCTCTGTCGTCTGCTACCCGAAGAATCCCGGCGCTAGAACGTTCTCGGCATGATCGGTGCCGGGGGAAGAAATTCTGCTCTTCTGAAGGCAGGTGTGTCCCGCCGCTATGGCTGCAGATTCAGATGATCACGGACCTGCACGATTCGTAGTACCAGAGCGACCCGTGAGTTGACGCGAAGTTTGTCGTGGAGACGTTCGACATAGTGGCGCGCAGTGCGAAGCTTCACTCCGAGGTGTTCAGAGATTTCCCCACGGTTTTTTCCAATAAACAATAGCCGGCAGACTTCGTATTCCCGGTTTGACAGGCCGAGCACTTCTTTTGTTCGAAGCCATTGATCATCGGTAAGCAGGCTTTTCCCGGGGCATTCGCACCAGGGGAATCCGCCATTGAAATAGACCATTTTCAGTCGCCTTTCGCCTCGCTATGCCGATGATGTTCCCTGTCGATACTGATCGCAAACGACAGACGGCTGCTTCTTGTTGCAAGTCTGTATTGCGTTCTGAAAGAGAAAACGCACGTTCCTGTCAAAAAACTGTTGCCACTCAATGCAGTTGACTGGCAGTTGACTTTTGCTGCCGGGTTGACTGGACGAACTGCCGCCAATCTCGCAAAAAGCGAAATGAAACCGCCAATCGGAAATAGCGGCTTGATTTCGAATCAAGCTGCGACTACTCCGTTTCACCGCTTCAGCGGACTGTCGCGCTGGAAATCGGGACGGCAAAAGCAAGATTCCACCCCCCCGTTCGAATAATGCCGGATACGCGCAGTTAAAATTGATGTAAACAGCCCGGCCCTGGTTTTTCGCACGCTCAAAGCCATCGGCTGCCGATTTTCAGAATTCATGTTGTGTGCGGGGAATCCACGCGGGAACTCGAATGAAAATCCAGAAAACACTCTCCGGTGTCATGCTGCTGCTGATCGCAGCCGGCTTGGGGTTTGCGCTCGTTTTTCTTCCGACGATGATCATCTCGCAGTATGAAACGCTTGCCGCATTCGGTGAGATCTGGGGGATTCTGTATCTGGTCGTCGTTGGCCTCGGCCTTCTGTTGCTTCTGGGCAGCGCTGGCTGGATCGTCTGGAAGCTGTGGGGAGCTTCGGCCGCCAAGGCGCGGCGAAGAAAAAGGCGCAATCTCAATCCGAGCGAAATGAGTCTTTCCCAGCGCGAGCGCGAGATCGATGAAAACGTCGAACAGATCGAATCGCTTAAGGCCGATGCTTCTGAAGATCCTGAACTTGCCAGCCGTCTCTCGCCCATGCTCAAAGAGCTGGAAACAAAGCGAGAAGCACAGACTCTCGAGATCGTTGCTTTCGGAACTATTTCCAGTGGAAAGTCTTCGGTGCTCAATCTTCTTGCCGGTCGCGATGTATTTGCAACTGACGCAACGGGAGGCACCACGGTCAACCGCAATGAAATCCCCTGGCCGGGTATCGATAAGGTCACCCTGGTTGATACTCCCGGGCTTGGTGAAATCGATGGCGAACAACACGTTGCCATCGCGGCTGATTCGGCACAGGACGCGGATCTGATCATGGTCGTGGTTGACGGCCCGCTGCGCGAAAGCGAGCACGACCTGCTGGAGCGGCTCGGTCAGATGGAAAAGCGCGTATTGATCTGCCTGAATAAGTCGGACTGGTACTCCGACGAAGATCGCAGCAAGCTTGTCGGGCAGATTTCACGTCAGACGAATGGGTTTGTCCAGGAACACGACATCGTATCCATTCAGGCTCAGACAGGTCATCGAATCCGGCGCAAAGTCCTTGCTGATGGAACAACGACAGAGGAAACAGTTGAAATAGCCCCCGATATCAGTGCGCTTGCGGATCGGATGGTCAAGATCGTGAAACAGGATGGCAAAGACCTGTTGATGGCCAACCTGCTACTTCAGTCGCGAGGGATGGTCGAAAAAGCAAGGACTCATGTTCAGGACGCGCTAGATGACCGGGCCTGGGACATCGTTGAAAAGTACATGTGGACGGCAGGCGGAGTCTCAGCACTCAGTCCGTTTCCCATGGTTGATCTCGCGGCCGGTTCAGCCATCTCGACAAAGATGATTGTCGATCTGGCTGACGTCTACCAGCAGCAAGTCGATCTGCATAACGCCGCAAAGTGGCTAGGCGAGATGGGCAAAAAACTTATCGGTTTACTTGGTGCCCACGGCGCAGCGGTTGCTGTGACTTCTGTTGTTGCGTCGCTGATCAAGGGAGTCCCGATCGCGGGTACGATTGCCGGCGGCGTCATGCAGGGGGCAGTGCAGGCTCTGATAACGAAATGGATCGGTGCCGTGTTTATCGAGTATTTCCGCAACGAAATGCAGACTCCCGAAGGTGGACTTGCGGGGCTCGCGCGTCGTCAGTGGGAACTCGTTACTGCGGCAGACGAACTTCGTAAACTGGTTCAGTCCGCACGACAGAAATTGTCAGGTGAAGACGACGAGAAATAAAAGCTGTTGAGACATGGAAGACGATGAGGATAGTCGTTGAGTCAATTTGAACCAACGAAGCGTTTACAAAGAAACGTAGAATCAAAGAGAACAGACCTGCAGAAACTCCGGATGAAAAAGAAGAAGTGACCGAACTGACCAGCCAGAACGAAACCGCCCGATCCGTTGACGATCCTGCATATCTTGATGCGATCAAGGCAGTCGAATCGACGCTCGATCAACTGCGCGGGTGTCCTGATGCCGAACGGGAAAGGCTCGGTACTGACCTTGCACAGCTCAACGAGATGTACAGCAAGATCACGACGGGACGTGTCGAGATTGTCATCTTCGGCGAGATCAGCACAGGCAAGTCGGCGATGATCAACGCGTTGATCGGAAAACAGGTCGCAGAAGTAGATGTGCAGGGTGGCTGGACGAAACAGGTCTGGGGGACTGCGTGGGACGGAGCCGGCCATGTCATCAAGGGGATCGAAACATCAGAAATTGTTCTCGTTGATACGCCCGGTATCAACGAAGTCGGGGGCGCTGACCGCGCTGAACTGGCTGAAGTTACGGCTCGCCGAGCCGACCTGATTCTCTTTGTCACGGACTCTGATCTGAACGAAACGGAATACGCTGCATTGGTCGAACTTGCGGCGGTTCAAAAGCCGATCATTCTCGTATTCAACAAGATCGATCTCTATACGGACGAAGAGAAGAAGTCTCTGCTCAACACGTTGCAGAACCGGGTTCAGGATCTGATTCCTGTTGACCACTTTGTTCTAACGACGGCCGATCCCAGAGCGATTGAATACGTTATTGAGCAGGAAGATGGTTCTGAGAAGACGGAGTGGCGAAAGCCGGAACCGGATGTCGAGCAACTCAAGACACTGATCCTCGAGACTCTTGAGCGCGAAGGCCTCGGGCTGATTGCTCTGAACGCGGCGCTGTATGCGGCTGATAAGAGCGACAAAATTGCCACGCTCCGAGTCGAGATGCGCAACAAAGAGGCTGACCGCGTTATCTGGACGATGGCCGGGACCAAGGCAATGGTGGTCGCGCTCAACCCGCTGCCGGTTGCCGATGTAATTGGTGGAGTTGCAATTGATGCGCTGATGATCGTCACGCTTTCCCGTGTATACGGACTCAACTTTTCCATGGCCCAGGCGCGCGGCCTGGCCAAGTCAATTGGAAAAGCCGCTGGAGTGTTCGCGTTGGGCGAATTGACGTCGTGGGGCGCGAGTTTTTTCAAACTTGCCACAGGAACTCTCGGAACAGTTCTGACAATGGTTCCTCAGGGAGCCGCAGCAGGATTCAGTTCCTACATTATCGGTTCTGCTGCAAAGCAGTATTTCGAGCATGGTGGCTCGTGGGGCAGTGGATCAGCAAAGTCAGTCGTGGCTGACATTCTTGCCAACACGGACAAAGATTCCGTCATGGCGCACCTGAAAGACGAGATCCGCAAAAAGCTGGATTGGAACCGTCACGCGGACGACTAGTCGTAGCTGAATTGCGATTCGGCTAAACTGCCTGTTTTCCTGAACCGGCGGCCTGCTATGAAATCTGTTCTCTTTGTCTGCATGGGAAATATCTGCCGCTCCCCGACGGGAGAAGGTGTGCTGCAGCATCTGGTCGATGAGTCGGGGCTGCAGGACCGGATCCGGATCGATTCGGCAGGGACAATTGGTTATCACTCAGGCAATCCTGCGGATCCGCGCATGAGCAAGGCAGCGGCGCGACGCGGCTACAATCTGACTTCACGTGCACGGCAGGTAAGCGATTCTGATTTCGATTCTTTTGACCTCGTGATTGCCATGGATCATGAGAACATGCTGTATCTTCGCCGCGAATATGATGGTTCGTCGCGCGCGAAGTTGAAAATGCTCAGCGACTTTCTGGATGACAGCTGGCCGGAGCAGGTTCCGGATCCGTACTACGGTGGCGATGATGGATTCGAGTACGTGCTGGACATGATCGAAGCCGCCTGTCCGAAGATTCTTGCTGAATTGCAATGAGCGGACTTTTTCAGGCAGTCGAGAATGTTATCGCGGATTCAACCGGGGAACGTGCAGTAGTCATTTCCGGCCGTTCCGTCGGAGGCGGGTGTATCAACAACGCTCAGGCCATTCAACTTGATGATGGCCGCAGCTTCTTTCTTAAATTCAACTCCGATGCCGGTCGTCTGTTTGAATGCGAGTCCGAGGGACTGAGTATGCTCGCGCAGGCGTCATCCATCCGTGTTCCAGAGGTGATCGGAACCGGTACCGCCGACAACGTTTCATTCCTTGTACTTGAGAACATTGAAACCGGGCGTCCGGCCGGTGGATTCATGAGGCGTCTAGGGCGCGGACTGGCCGCTCTCCACGAGAGTTCTCTGGAAGTTGCGCGATTTGGACTCGATAGTGACAACTTTATCGGAGCTACTCTGCAACCGAATTCATGGACTGAAAGCTGGGTCGAGTTCTGGGCAGAACATCGGCTGGGATTTCAATTGAGACTTGCGCATGATTCGGGGCTGGGTAACTCCGGAATGTATCGCATGGGCGACCGGTTGATGGCTCGTCTTGATGAATACCTGCCGGGGGCTCCCGAAGTCAGTTTGATCCACGGTGATCTGTGGAGCGGCAACTATCTTTGCGATGAGTCGGGCAATCCCGCTTTGATTGATCCCGCCATCTACTTTGCGGATGCAGAAGCAGAATTCGGAATGATCTCGCTCTTCGGTGGTGTAAGTAGCGAGTTCTTCGACGCATATTATGAAGTCCGGCCTCGCAGAGAAGAGCAGGATATTCGCATTGCCATCTATCGGCTGTATCATCTACTCAACCACTTGAACCTGTTCGGCGGAAGCTATCTCAGCGGATGTCTGGACCTGCTAAAACGACTTACTTGAGCCACGACGGTGCACAGTTGAATACGGATTCACTATTCAGTTATTTCTTCGGGCGGTCTTTGCTTGCCTGTGCGTTGTGTACGGCGCTCCTGTTTTCCGTTTCAGGTTGCGACAAAGAACTTGATCCCGACACTCCTGAACCCGCAGCCGGTAGTCAGAACGACGACGATACGGAACCTGCAACTCCGAATACTGCATCTGCTGTTAACCCCGTTGCAGAGGGCTCGGTCCGGTTTGCTTCATACAATGTCTCGTTTTACCGGGATCAAATCGGCGGCTTGATTGAGGAATTACAGACTGGTGATTCCGATGTGGTTTGTAAGATCACGGAAGTCATCCAGATGACTCGCCCTGACGTGCTTCTGCTCAACGAGTTTGACTACGACGAGGAAGGAGAGGCAGCCGCGCTATATCAGAAGAACTACCTTGCCGTCTCGCAGGCGGGCAATGAGCCGATCGAGTACGAGTATTCCTATTTCGCTCCGGTAAACACGGGGATCGATTCCGGGCTTGATCTCGATGGAAACGGGGAGACAGGAACTCCTAATGATGCGTTTGGTTTCGGCAAGCATCCCGGCCAATACGGCATGCTGATACTTTCCCGGCATGAAATTGAAACGGACAACGTCAGGACATTTCAAAACTTCCTCTGGAAAGACATGCCGGATGCAATGTGGCCGGAAACGACTGATGGCGAGTCCTACTACTCAGATGAAATCAAAGAGATATTCCGCCTTTCTTCAAAGAGCCACTGGGATGTGCCAGTGAACATCGGTGAAGACAACGTGGTGCACTTCCTGGTCAGTCATCCGACACCTCCGGTATTTGACGGACCGGAAGACCGCAACGGGTGTCGCAACCATGACGAAATCCGCTTGTTCGCGGACTATGTCAGCGGTCGCGCCGATTACCTGTACGATGACAAAGGAGGGGGCGGCGGACTTGCCGGGGATGCACGTTTTGTAATCGCGGGTGATCTAAACGCAGATCCGAACGACGGTGACAGTCGTGAAAACGCCGCACGGCTTTTGACGGAGAACAGTGCCGTGAACAGTACTGCTCCAGTATCGACCGGTGGACAACACTATGCGGAAGTCGCAGGTGGAGGCAACGCATCACACAGCGGCGATCCGGCGGAGGACACCAGCGCCTGGAGAAACGGTCATATGCGCGTGGATTACTGCATGCCTTCTGCATCGCTTAGCGTGACCGCCAGTGGAGTCTTCTGGCCGCTACCTGATGAAGCGGGGGCTGACGCTGTAACGGCGACCGACCATCGAATGGTCTGGGTCGACATTGAAAAGTAGTCGACAGGAGCAAAGTTGATGGCGGCACTCTACTACCTTGGCTGGATCGTCGTATCCAGTCTGATCACCTTCGTGTTTTACGGCTGGGACAAACGCCAGGCAGGAAACAAGGGCTGGCGTGTTCCGGAAAAGACCCTTCATACACTTTCTGTGATGGGAGGTTGGCCGGGAGCAATCGCGGGTCAGCAGTTTTTTCGTCACAAGACTCAGAAGACATCGTTTCGAGTTGTTTTCTATCTGACTATCCTGATCCACATCGGCCTTGTGGGCTGGTTGGCCTGGACAGGCTATTTTTCCGGCGGCGCGGAAGCAGCCGGCTGATTTGATTCTCTACTTGTAGGCTGCATTTCATGCGCAACTTATCCATTGGTCTGGTAGCAATACTAACTGTTCTGACTTTTTTTGCCGCTTCGGACCTGCGTGCGCAGAGGTTGGAGCCGTCGCGCTCGGAAGTTATAGAGCCGATTCGGAACGAGACCTTCAACAAGAATGGGACAGCGCGCGAGCGAAGGCAGGGCGGTAACCCCCGGATGGTGTCCGGGCTGCTTGTGTTTGACGGATCCAGCGACGGCAACCGGCAAGTCGATCCGCAGATCGCTGTCGGTGGCGATCACATCTTTCATGCGACCAACAGCGGGCTTGTCATCTATACGAAAGAAGGCGAGTTCGTCCAGGGAGTAAACCAGAACAGTTTCAATGGCGGCATCGACCCGAAGCTGTTTT
>JBCCFB010000056.1:0-27074 GCA_039029995.1 Planctomycetota bacterium | reverse complement strand
CCGTGATGAGAAACGGGGGGTTGATGTTAGCAGCTATGGCAACATCCCCCGCCCACAGAGTACGCGCTGGCAACTGGGCCGCCTGGCCTACTGGATGCTGGCAAAAACAATCGTCATGAAGGGGAGCAGGAATATGCGATGCACGGAGTCGTCCTCGGGAAAATTAGTTCCGGTTCGAATTGCAGGATAGGCGCGGAATTGCGCACCTGGTCTGGATACCTTTTTGCCCCCGTAATTGTTTCGGGGTACGATCAAAACAGATGATCGCACCTGATTCTAGCCGATCACATCCTTCAATGAGCAACGCTCGTCCGCTTTTGCTGTTTGAAGCATTACTATTGCAGCATGTGAAGATCTGACATGCCTCCTACGAGAAAGAAAGTCCGAGAAACGATCCGGCAGGCTCGCCGTCAGGTACCGGAGCGCTACCGCCGGCAGTCGGCGCTGAAATTCTCGACTCAGATCGCAGGTCTTGAGGAGTATCAGATGGCCGCAAGCATTGCAGGCTATCTTCCTTTTGACGGCGAAGCCGACCCTGTTCCACTGCTTGAGCGAGCCATGCTGGAAGGCCGCAGTGTCTATCTGCCGGTCATGTTGATGAAGGGCGAGCCGATGAAGTTCGCTCCCTACACAAGAGAGACGCCGCTGAAGAAGAACTTTCTGGGAATCGGTGAACCCGATGTCAGCGAAAATGAAATGGTGGATGCAGACGAAATCGATTTTGTCGTCATGCCACTGGTCGCGTTTGACAATGACTGTAACCGGATCGGATACGGAGGCGGCTTCTACGATCTCACGTTTTCATTTTTGAACACCGCTGGAACCGAACATACAAGCCTCTTCGGGCTGGCTTTCGAACTGCAACGATTACCGGATCTGTCCATTCGCAAGTAAGACGTGCATCTCAGTGGTGTCGTCACCGAATTGGATGTCTATCGCGGTTAGATCTGAACGTCTTCAGGCCATGCGTCTTAGTCCGCCAGCTTTACCGCCAGTCGGATGGCGGAAACAAGACTTGAGACATCCGCCCTCCCCTGCCATGCGATGTCCAGAGCTGTTCCGTGATCGACGCTCGTCCTTACCATCGGGAGGCCGAGAGTAACATTCACGCCGGTATCAAAAGAGAGTGCCTTGAAGGGGATCAATCCCTGGTCGTGATACATGCAGATGTATCCATCGGTGGATTCGCGCAGTCGCGGAATGAAAGCAGTGTCCGGCGGTAGCGGCCCGGCAACCTCAATGCCCGCCTGACGCGCATCTTCGATTGCCGGAACGATGATCGCTTCTTCCTCCCGGTTACCGAACAAACCCTGTTCGCCTGCATGGGGATTCAGCCCCAGTGCTACAAGTGACGGATCAGGCTTGTCGTAAATCCGCTGAAGCGCTGCATGCGTCAACTGGATGACTTCCGAGATTCGATTACTTGAAAGCAGCCCGGGAACTTCGTGGTAACCGACATGAGTTGTTACCAGTGAACAACTGAATAAAGGCGACGTCATCATCATGCAAAAGCGTTCACATTCTGTGCGTTCGGCGAACAGTTCAGTATGCCCGGGATATTTGATGCCCGCTGCCTGCCAAGCCTCTTTGTTGATCGGGGCCGTAACGACAGCCTTGACCTCACCGCAAAGTGCGCCATCGATGGCAGTTTTGACATAATCAAAAGATGCCCGGCCCGTTTGCTCGCAAACGGTTCCCGGGCGGTTCCAGTTGTCTTCAAGCGTAGGGACGTGCATTACAGCCGGTCCCTCAAGCGGAGTGTCGGTCGGGTAAAGCTGGCCGACATCCAGCTTCTGAGCATCGAACGGGTAGCCGCATTTCTCTGCCGCAATCGCGATTACGCGGTGATCACCGAACACAACAGGCGTGCAAATATTGAGAATCTCCTCGATGTTAAGGAGCTGCGCACACAATTCGGGCCCGACTCCCGCCGGGTCGCCCATCGAAATGCCGATGCGAGGCTTTTGAGTTTCAGTCATTACGAAGCTGGTTCAGTCGCGATCAAAAGTGATTATTCTTCAATCGCCTGATAGGTAAGGTTGAGAATGCGTTCGCCGAATCGCTGGGGTGTCGGCTTGATCTGAACCATGAACAGTACGGAGAGGTTGCGGTCAGGGTTGGCCCAGAAACGCGTGCCTGCTGCACCGCCCCAGCCGTAATCCGTTCCGTTGTCGCCACGATCACTGATCCGGAAACCCAGTCCAAATTTGAAACTGCCGCCGGGGTTATCAAGTTCCTCAAGCTGGTTGGTGTACATGCTGTCCACCGTTTCGGGTTGAAGAATCCGGACTCCGTCAAGCTCGCCGCGGTTTGTCAGCATCTGCGCGAACCGGCCGTAGTCGTCGATGGTTGAGCAGAGTCCACCTCCGCCCGAGAAAAACTTGTTCTCTGCATTCCTGATCCGGAAAGACTCCCACGCCGCCGCGGGCTCAAGTCCGGGCGAGTACATTTCCGCAAGTCGCGGCAGGCGATCGGCTGGAAGCGAGAAAAACGAATCGGTCATCCCCAGCGGTTCGAAAATGTGCTGTTGAAAATACTCGTCCAGCATCTGCTCAGAAGCGACTTCCACCACCCGTCCGAGTACGTCTGATGCAACGCTGTAATGCCAGCGCTCGCCCGGCTGATAGAGCAGCGGGATCGTGCTCAGTTTTGAGCACATGTGTTCAAGGTTGTCGTCCATCATCAGAACACCCTGTCGGCGATACTCCATATCGACTGCCGTGTCACCGAAAAACCCGTAGGTCAAACCGGAAGTATGCGAAAGCAGGTCACGAACGGTGATTTCTCTTCGCGCAGGAATCTCTTCAACGTCGTCGCCTTGAGTCTTCAGTACTGTCAGATCGCCGAAGCCCTCGATGAATTTTGAAACGGGATCATCGAGCCCGATTTTTCCCTGCTCGACAAGCTGCATGACCGCAACACTCGTAACCGGTTTGGACATCGAATAGATCCGGAAAATCGTGTCGCGTTCAACCGGCAGCTCTTCGGCTCTATCACGATGTCCGAAGCATTTGAAGTAACCGATCTTTCCGTCTCTGATGACCATCGCACTGCAGCCGGCAATGTCTTCGTTTTCAATCCACTGAATGCAGGTACTGTCAATTTTTTCCAGCTGATCTGCATCAAGTCCGAGTTCCGCAGGATCACAAATCTCACCGCAGGAGTAGGATTGCTCTTCAACTTCCTGAGCAACTGCGGATTGCGGTACGTGAAGCAAAGTCAGAGCAAACAAAGCTGCAACAACGGGCAACACAAATCTGGAGTATTTCATGTGATTCACTTTCGTGGACGGGCTGTCATTGTTGGTGCGATAAAGCGGAGGCGAAACAGCTGCAACGATCCGGGCGATTGCGATGGTGGCAAACTGCGCCTGTCGGGCTCACCGTTGTCTGGCCGGAGTCGTTTCCGAAAAGTCGGTCAGCACGACCGGACATCTCCGGTTGCTTCGCCGCCTGATCGTGCATACTTCGAGTTTGATCGAGGCTACCTTCGCCGCTAGATCGAGGCTACTTCGCCGTATCATCATAGAGGGGAAGTTTGCGGTTGCGAACTTCCAGGGACAGGATATTCATCGTTGTCACATATAGTCGTCCGGCGTGGATTCCCCAGCGATCGGGAACAGGCTCGTACGGATGCCAGCTTCCCGCCAGTTCACCCTCTTGAATCTGGGAATCAACCAGCAGTGGATGAAGAGATTGGTGCCACTGTTCCCATTTATCACCACCCACGTGCAGCAGGACCTGCGTCGCGTAGTACCAGTAATACGTATCACGTTCGCGGATTGTGGCATCCGAAGGCATCTGGGCGTCGAGCAGCGATTGAGCCCCGGCGCTAAGGCGTTCGTCATCACGATTCCACCCCATGTACATCCGCATCAACAGCCCCACTGACGTCATAGCCGGACTTGAGCGACGTCCCTGCTCCCTTGATGCGACGGCGGTATCGGCGGCAAGCGGGTTGTATCTGAATTGTCCCTCATAGTCGGGGTCCGCGGCGACATCCAGCCATTCCGCAATCCTGTCCATAACGCCTTCATCAACGTCCAGGCCGGCAAGCTGGCCGCTCTTCAGCGCCATCATCATCCAGCCTGTCACCGATGTATCGGTCTGTCTCGCATCCATCTGTGTGTAATAGCGCCAGCCGCCATGATCCGGATCCTGCGTTTGAATGATGAAGTTCAAGGCGCGTTGAGCAGGTTCACGAAGTTGCGGGTCCTGAGTCATGCCGTAAGCTTCCGATAGCGCAAGCGCAGCAATGCCGTGTGAATACAGCCGGCACGATTTGTTCGAGCGCTCGTCCGTTTCGATGTACAGTCCGCCGTTTTCTGCCTGATTTTCAACCAGCCACTGAATCGCCATGTCCATCTGGCGGGCGTATTTGAATTCGCGATGGCTGTAGCCGGCACCCTGAAAAGCCAGTAGCGCCAGTCCCGTCGCTGCAGTGTCGCTATCGATCTGGTTGCTGTAGTTCGGATGATCGGTGTCGTATCCGGTCAGAGACCAGCTGCCGTCGGGCGATTGCTGCTTCACCAGCCATTCAAGTCCGATCTGTATCGCACGTTCATTGGTCGGCTCACCAGCGCCGGGCTGACCGGGATTACGTTCCATGAACGCTTCTCGAGCAAGAACCGCATCGGGGCTGACCGCCAGATTTCCACCGAACCGGTCGGTCCGGAAGCGCGTGTCATTGTCGGGACTGATGTTTTCGCTCTCGCGATTGGCAGGCCGGTCTCGAATCCCAAGATTCGTTGATTCGATATCGCCAAGTCCGGCTGCGCCCTCTTCTGCGTCGATTTCCAGTGCTGCACCTTGAACCTCTGACCTGGCCGCTGATCGGTCAACAGCCAGTTCCGTTGCTTCGACCATCTCGGACGCCGAGCCGTTTGTCTCACCGGAAACGAATGACTCGACAGAGACCGGATTAACGGAGGGCGAACGATCGGAAGACGGCGCGGTGGAGGTCATTGCTTCACCGATTTCTGAATCTGAAGAACCGGTGTCATTTGTGTTGCGACGCCGCTCAAGGCCGGCAGCTCCCGTTCCCGTGGAATCAGAACGATCCGAAGATCCGCCTGCCAGTTCGCTTTCCGAAACACGGCTCGTCGCTCCCGCGCTGCTGCCGTTGGAGCGTTCGACGACCGTGGACGCAGGCGCTTCGCCGGCGGTTTGCTCTGAGCTGTCACTCGACCCGCCGTTGAATTCTGTGTTGCCGATCCTCTCTGTGCCTCGAACAAGCGGAGCGCGATTGAATCGGGTATCCGTATTTCCCTGTTGCTGGTCGATATTGTCACTGTTGAATTGTCCCGAGTCAGTCCTTGCTCCGGATTCCGCACGTTGACGTGAATTTGCAAGCTCTTCCAGCAACTCAGAATCGCCTTGCGTTGATTCGGCACCTGATTCTGTGGCCATCGATCTTTCGAAGGTAACTTCTGCCGGTCCGCCTGAGCGGTTGTAGGCAACAGGGGTCGCATCCGGTTGAGCGGTCGCCGCAGATTGCGGAGTAGCCGTCGGCGTTGATTCGGCGCCCGTAATCGCATCGACCGTCGCATTGAGAGTCGGCCGGCGCTGGCTGGATTCGACGTTGGATCGCCGTGTTGATTCGGGGTTCAGCTCAGTCACATCAGGCTGGCCACCACCCGAGCGGCGGCGGCTCGTTTCGCCATCTACTATCTTCGTGGTTCCGATGTCAGCCGTTGATTGGCCGCGTTCGACGGAGATTTCAGAACGATGGTCGGCTGTCGAGGAATTGACGCTGGCGGCTGATGATTCGATAGACTCGCTGGTCGGATTGGTTGAGCCGGTGATCGGTGACGGCTCTGTCGTATTGACTTCGAAAGCGGAACGGGGGCGGAGTTGCTGTGAGACCGACCTGCGGACTTCTGATTGCTGTGTGCTTACCAGCAACGGTTCGTTCGTCGGGCGGCTTTCAGTGCGCCGCCTCATTGATGAATCAGAAGCTTGAACCGCAGGACTCTGGATCCCGCCGAGTTCGCGTTCGAGGTTGCTGGCGTTTCCACCACCTGCAACGCCTGTTGAACCTCGCTCTATCGAGAGCGTTCGCGCATTCATTTGCGTGGTCTGACTCGTTGACTGCGGCGCCCGCGAGGGAGCTTCGACATTTGCGGTTGTCGTCGGAGTCGGGACGTTGACCGAGGCTCGACGTGGCTCGGGCACCTCCGAGTTCTCGCGGGAAATCGTCGGTTGGGACTGGCGGGTTTCGCGCTGGGAAGCTCGTGCTACCTGTGAGTTCGGTGTCACTTGCGTCGTCGGCTGTTCGACTTCGCTGGGCCGGGTGATCTGCGAAGGCGACGGCCTGCGCGTCAGCTCTTCAACTGAACGGGAAGGACTGGCGTCTGCCTCGGTGTTTCGCGGCGGGGTTACCGGTTCAGCAAGCTGTTTCATCGGTTCAGAAATCGCGATCTGCGGGCTGCGGCTGCGGCGCGGTGCCTGCGACTGCATTGCCGGTTGATCGTTCGGGGCTGCAGTTTCCGGGCGCGCTGATTGAGCTCGCTCAGCGATCGTACTTTGATCGGACTGGACCGGCGACTGTTCTGAGTCAGGTTGAGTCTGTGATGCACTGCGGTCGGTAACGGATTCCGATGCGGCTCTCGCAATGGCGACCTGTTGTCCCGGTTCTGCTTCGCGGGGTGTGTCCGGTTGAGGTCGAGCAGCGGGTTGAGCTGCGGCCTCAACGGTTGACGTCAATTCAAGGCTTCGCTCCTGTCGACGTCGTTGAGAAAGATCGCGATCCATTCGCGCGACCGTTGTGGCCGGTTGTTCCCGTCGTACGAGTTGAGGATTGACCGGTTGGTCCGTCGATTGAACGGGAACCGGTTGCGGCTGTGTCTGCGAAGTCGTCTGTTCGCGCTGAACTTCGACCTCAGGGTCTACCGTTTCGTTAGTTCTGGTCTGTTCAAAGACAAACGGGGTCCTGTGGTTATTGATTTCGACAACACGATTGGGAGTCACATCGGAGTTCGGGCGGACAAAGTGGTAGCTGTTGCTGAAGATGCCGATGAAAGAGGCCACGACCAGCGCCAGCAGATGCGCGGCCAGCGAGACGATGATAGAAAGCTGGAGAGAACGGCGCAATTTCGTGTTGTCCAGCCGGTAGAGCAACGCGATCGCTCCGGTGGCACCGATCACGATCAGGAGCAGGCTGCCCCAGACCCACGGACCGCGAAGCAGAGTCAGCGCGGTTCCGAACGCAATTCCGCATAGCACGCACATCGCCACTACGACCGGCCAGAACTGCTGGTCGAAGGATTCCTGCCGGTAAGGCTCGATCCGTTGGACGACTCGGCGTGAACTCATCAGTTTCCGTCAGTTAGTGGTTTATTGTTGTACGTCGGCCCGTATGAATACGGCCGTTGACGTCGGGCCGGATTAATTGGGCTCGTCAGTGATCGCGGTGTATTCCTCGATTCCGGCCTTCTTGCAGATGTTCATGGCCGCGGCAACGCGTTCCCATTCAGCCTTCCTGTCAGCACGAATGACAACCGTCTGGCTGAGCGGGTTGGCCGCTTGAGCCCGTCGAAGAATCGACTCGACCTGTTCTTCGCGATGAAAGCTGCCATCGATGAAATAGCGGCCCTCTGCGTCCACGTTTACGACCAGTTCGTCCGGTTGCGCGGTTGCCGGAAGTGCTTCCGAAACACTGGGCAGGTTCAGTTCCAGTTCGCGTTCTTCTTCTGCAAACCGGGATGAAACCAGGAAAAAAATGAGCAGCAGGAAAACGACATCAATCAGCGGAGTGATGCTGAGTGAGCCGATGGCTGACATTCGTTTACGGGATGATACGGCCATTGTTCAAATCGTGTCTGTTGAGGAAGCCTTGTGAGAATCAACGAATTAGCGAGGTCGTTGACCTCCGCCAAAATCCTCGACATAGTCATCGTTGCGCCCCGGATCCCGTGCAACCGTCGGCGCGCTGGCATTTGGCCGTTTTCCTTTGGCAGCTCCATTTCCGTTTTTCCGGCCGTCGTTCATGCTGGCCGTCGTGAATCTGAGTCGGCCTTCATATCGTTCGAACTGAGGCAGCAGGTTGTAGACCATCTCCTCGATCTGGTTCATCAGTTTGATGATCCGGTTTTCAAAGTAGTGAGCCAGGATGGCAGCAGGAATGGCGATCAACAATCCGCACAGCGTTGTTACCAGAGCGGTATAGATACCCTGAGCCAGTGCCTCGGCTCGATTCTGCCCGGCGACGAGTTGCGTCGTGTCATAAAACGCCTGCGTGATTCCCCAGACCGTTCCAAGTAGACCAATCAGTGGAGCTACCGCTGCCGAAAGTGTCAGCCATGATCCGGGTGTCGACAGTCGTGACGCTTCGCGCTCCGTTGCCTCGTTGACAGCGTTTTCGATTTCCATTTGCGGTCGACCGACACGGGTCAGCATCGAACGCACGATGTAAGAAGCTGATGAAGGATAGCGCTGACAGGCTTCGTAGGCCTGTCGCGGATCGATTCCACCCTCCTGCTGGCTGAGCATTGCCAGGTTGTTGACGAGGTCTTGCGGAAAGAGCCTGTCCTTTCGGAGCGAAATAAAACGTTCGACCCCGATGGCAACGACCAGAATGCTGAGCATCGCCAGCGGAATCATAAACCAGCCACCACGGGTCAGCAGGCTGAAAAAGCTGATGCTGTCCCTGCGAGCCGGCTGCGCTGATTCCTGCTGATCATTTGTACCACTCTCTTCCGCCTGACGAACGACGTCCATTCCCGGCAGATCCTCCCCCGCCTGAATCGACCCGTCCTGAGCCATAGCCGGAACTGAATGTATCGGTGCAACGGTAACGAACAAGGCGAGCAGAAAAAGCAACAGCGGCTTGATTGCGATGATCGTGACGTAGGGGGTTCTCATTTCAACTCCGACCAGGGAGGCATATTGTTTCGGTTGCTATATGTAACGCACGCGGAGGCAGATCGTTTTCGACTTGTTGGTCAAATAGGCAGAGTTTTGCCAACAAACGTGCCGTCGAGGACCGGAACCGCTCAGGTCAAATGTCAGACTCGCTTTACAGCTCGCTAAGCTTTTGCAGTGTTTCCAGCTGTTTGCGGGCGTTCTCGGTCAGACGTTCATCCTGCGCCTCGTAGTTTTCCAGCAGGTAGTTGAACAGCCTCGTCGATTCTTCAATCAGTTTTGATTTCATACGAGGCTCAGCATCGGCGATCTGAGCGAAATTGCACTGTGCCGCTTCGAAGACAGCGAACGCCTGCCATTTGCGAATCTCTCCGGAAGCCTGAAGTCCGCCATAACCGTAAAAGACAAGCTTGTACGCATTGATCGCATCGTCGAAACGCCGTTGTCCGAATAAGGCTTCGCCGATCATGCAGCGTGCTTCTGCGCCGACTTCACCGCGATCGGCTGATGCCTGCTCCCAGGCATGAATGGCCGCGTCAACTTCGTCGATCTTGATCTTCGCGTGTCCGACTTCCAGCCACGCTTTCTGCTTCATCAGATCGGTAGTCGCGGTCGAATCGATAATCGGCTGGACAAAGTCGATCGCTTCGGCGTGGTGACCTGATTTGTTGGCGCTCTGGCCGCCATGAAGGAGTGCCTGCCAGCGAACACGTGCTTCAACCGTCTGCGATGCATCGACGACGGGTCTTGCAACGACGTACTGCTGGTAGGCTTGTTCAAAACTGTCCTGACGATACAGAGACTCAGCAATCATGACCTGGGCGTCAGCAATCAGATCGCCTTCGGGGTAATCAGACGCCTGAGCCGTGAACAGTTCGTGTGAACGGGTGTAGTCATCCTTCTTGTAGTAGCACCAGGCCAGCTTGTAGGCTGCCTTCTCGCGAAGCGATGCAGCGGCTTCAGATTCGGCGCAGGCTTCATAGGCCAGCAGTGCTTCGTCGTAGTTTCCAGCCTCGTACAGCGCGTTCGCTTTGTGAAAGTTTGATTCGGGAGCAAGCGCGCTCGATGGATAGTCATCAGCGATGCTGGTGAAATGTGAAATGGCAACAGGCTCGTCGCCGGTTGAACGTGCGGCCCATGCAATCTCATAGTGGTAGCGGTCTGCAAGCGAAGAATCCGGATCGGCTTCCAGCAGCGCTTCAAACGTGCTGCGGACATCGGACCATCTTTCGAGATCAATCAAAGCGAGACCTTTTTCGTACATCGCTTCCTGTCGGGCTTCGTCGGTCAGTTCCCCCGCGAGAAATTCGTCAAAGTCATTGATTGCTCCTTCTGCATCGCCAGCAGCACGCCGGCTTGCACCGCGGCCGATAACCGCCCTTAGAGCAAGTTCGTGATCCGGGTAGGCCTCCAGAAGAACGCCGAATGTTCTGGTAGCGTCCTCATAATTGTTCTGCTTTAGCTGCGACCACGCTGAATCGTAAAGTGCGACCGGAACAAATCGGGACTCGCGGTGGTTATCGATAACCGTCTGATAATTCTGCAACGCGGTGGCAAAGTCATTCGCGTTGTAGGCCAATTCGCCAAGACGATAGAATCCCTCGGCGACATAAGGTGAATCGGAATAGTCACGAACCAGAGTCTGCAGAAGGTTTTGAGCTTCACCGGTGTTGCCGGTCGCGGCTGTGGCGCGAGAAAGCGTCAAAAGCGTTTCGTCTGCCCGCGACCATGAGTCGCTTGAGCCGCGCGACTCCTGAAGGGATGCGACCGATGCAGGGTACTGTTTCAAATTGAACTGGCTCATGCCGATCCAGTGGAGCGCTTCTGCACGAACAGCACCCGGAGCAAGTCCGGCAAGCAACGGCTGAAGGTGGTCGATCGCACCTTGATACTGCTTCTGCATGTACTGGCACAGGCCGACGCGCAGGTTCCACACAATTGATTTTTCATTATCGGAAAACTCCCGCGCTAGACGGCCGAAGGCATCGCCCGCCGTCGCGGCATCACCATCCGTCAGTGCCGCTTCAGCTTTTACTTCCAGGGCGTCCGGAAGAAAAGAGTGGTCCGGGTAGTCGGATTCAAAGCGATCCGCGAGAGTGATGGCCTGTGCGGTGTCTTTCATCTCCAGCATTGAAAACGCGGCGTTGTAAAGAGCCGTAGGCGCAAGTTCGTGTTCCTTGTACTGGTCTGCAATTGCCAGATACATTGCCGCAGAATCATCCTTATGATCAGGCAGCATGTAGGCGGCATCGGCACGGTCCATCATCAATTCAGGACGCATCGGGTCGTTCACATCTTCGGGCATCCATTGATCTGCGATGTCGAAAGCTCTCTGGTGCTCGTTTCTGTCTGCGTAGAGTCGCGCTAGTGAATGGGCAGCGCTCGTGGCGTCCGGCGATCCGGATTCAAGTGATGCCTTGAGGATTCGTTCCGCAGAATCTGTTTCACCTCCCGCAACATACTCGCGACCTGCGTTAACCGCTGCAGAAGCAGCTATTGATGAACCCTCGATGCCGGCTGCCTGTTCATAAAGCTGCGCGGCTACAGTGTGGTTTCCAAGGCGGCTTTCACAGAACGCCTGCTGGTACAGAGCGCGATCAACAAGATAGAAGTCTTCGGCTGCCGCCGCGTTTGCGAACAGTTGTGCGGCCTCGGCGTAATTCGTTTCTGCAGTTTCTGTGTCATCATCGTTTGCGGCTACGGTCGCGATCTGCAGATGAGTTGCGCCGGCACGGAAGTCAACTTCGGGCAGCAGTTCGTGTCCCCCCTGAGCTTCAGCAGCTGTACGAAAGCTGTTGTAATTCAGTAGCGCGCGTTCGTATTGCTTGAGTTGTTCATAGACATTCCCGAGCGCGAACAGTCCGTCAAACCGGAAAGCTGAACCAGCTGAATGAGCCTGCATCGATTCGTAGGATTCGGCGGCTTTGTCGAGTCTGCCCAGCAACTCGTATGCTTCGCCCTGAAAAAACAGAGCCTGGTCTGCATCCTGAAACTCCGGAAATCGATCCATCAACTGGTCGAAGGTACGCGTGGCAGTTGTCAGCATCATGTTTGCCTGTTCGGCCGCTTCACTGTCACTTTCGCCGCGTTGCTGGAACTGCTTGCCGAGTCTTGCCTGACAGAAACCGAGGTAGAGATGGCCCAGAGAAATCTTCTCGGTCTCAGCTGCATCGAGAGACGAAAGCGCTGACTTCAATCGTTCAATAGCTGTTTCGTAGTCGTTGAGCTGAAAATGGCAGACGCCCGCGTTGTATCTGGCTGTCGGAGCAAGCTGACAGTCTCCGTGTCCGGTGACAATTTCATCCCACAGTGACGCTGCGACCTCATAGTCGCCCGCGTTCTGCGCGTTGGCCGCTGTCTGTGCAGTCTGAACAACTTCCGGCGGATTTTCCTGTTGAGCGTCTACGGTACCAGCGAGCAGTAGCGACAGGAGCGTCACCGCAAGGAAGCTGGCGACAAATCTACGCTGTGGCCTTTCCGGGTTATTCCGGCAATGAGAGTTGAACATGTCAGTTCCTGGCAATTCTTTTCACTTGTGTTGCGAGTTTGCTCATCGCTGCGAGTCGGCTCATCGCATTTTGTGAGTGGTCGGGAATCCCTGCCACGAACTCATTGTTCTTAAGCAAACAGTTGTGTTCCGGAAGCGAACCGGCGCTCTCTTAAACCCGCCTGTGGTAGACGGAGTCCGGACAGAGTTGGTTCAAAAATAAATTTTGGACAAAAACCTGTGCATCCCCGCGCGCGGAAATCGACGTGCCTCAAACGTCGCCTCTGAACATCGCTCAGTTTATACACCCCAAATTCGGGCGGAAAGGGTTTTTGAAACGCGACCGAAGGGAACTCCGGTGCCCGTTTCGAACTTGGAAAACTGCGTAACCCTTTGCGGCCGTCAATGTCGAACGAGTATCCGGCTTCAGCTACACGTTCAGAAGGTCCGGATCTTTCATCGGTCGTAACCGGATTCCGGTTCTGTCCTTGTAGTCAGAACGATGCTGTTTCAGGATCGTCGCACACTTTATTGACGGCAATATTGACGGCAATCACCTTGAGCGGGGTGAAGCTCACGCCTGAACAGGCCATAGCCGGCTCGAGATGAGCTTTGTTGGAGCTGAATGTCCCGGGGGATGCTCAAATTAGTCGAAAATCGGTGGGTAGCCGTGACTTGCCCGCAGATCCCTCAGCCGAGGCGTTAACAACCGACTTAGTCGGGGAAAACGTGGTTTTTACGTCGATTTCGAGCCGACCATATAGGACGGAACACCGCTTTTTAGCGTGTACATTGCAGGTGCGATCACTAATAATAGAGGCCACGTCTCTACCAATTCCACTGTCCTACTTGCGATCCCGGTCTTTTCTCGATCGCGTTCCTTGAATCATGTCGCCACCACCCCGGCGGTATGCCCAACCTTCATAGGAGACACCGTGACAACCCACAATCGCTGTTCCGCTTCACGACGCGGACTGACTCTTATTGAAATTCTGGTCGCGCTGACCATGACCCTGATCGTCCTCGGATCGATGATGGCGGCTTTCCGCTATGCGAGTTCTGAAATGGCGCTAGGTCGGGCGACAATCGAAATGTCGAACCAGCTGCGAACGGTTGAAGATCAGATTATGGCTGATCTGAAAGGCATGACCGTTGCTCCGCGGCCTTATGCAGAAACAACGATTCCTCCTGGATTTTTCGAATACATCGAAGGCCCTTTGAACGACAGTTCAGCGGCAGGAACAGCGGACAATTACCTCGGCGATCCAGATGACATTCTTCACCTGACCGTGCGTAGCGAGGGGGTTCCTTTCAAAGGACGCGTTACTGACCCGGTGACCGGAGCCATCACGATCGTCGAGTCATCGCTGGCCGAAGTGATCTACTTTACGTTTCACGATGACCGCGACGCAGACGGACTTGTTGATTTCGACGAGGACATCTCGTTGTATCGTCGCCAGCTGGTGATCCGTCCTGATCTCGATCTGTCGGCTCACGTCCTTGCCGGTCTGACGGCCGATGAGTTTTTTCAGCTGAATGACGTTTCCGCACGTATCGAGGGTGCCTCACTCATCGCAAACACACTTGAAGATCTATCGGTTCGCTCCAACCGTTTCTGCCACTTGCCGGAAACCAATGCAGCGCCGGCAAGCAACTTTCCCTATCATCTCGATCGGGTCACTCTGGCGACGCGTCGCCGGCAGGCGATCTCAAGTACCGGAACCTTTTATACGGGTGACGATATTCTCCTGACAAAGGTTGCCGCTTTTGACCTGCGAGTATTCGCACCGAACTCGGTTGTCGACAACACGACGCTGGTCAGTACAACAGTTGAGGCTGGCGATGCCGGCTATCTCCCTGCTTCTGCTACGGCTTTGACTGGCGCGTATGTGGATCTCGGATTCACCAATGCAGTTCACGGTTCCAATCTGGTCTGGTTCGCTGATCAGCCGCATCCTGATTCAGGGCTGAACCTGACTGCTGATCCATTGTTCAGCGGGTTCGTCTACGACACATGGACACCGGCTTATGAGAACAATGGCCGCAACGATGATTTTGATGCAGATACTGACGAAGCCGTCGATGGTTTTGACAACGACAATGCCAACGGCGTGGATGACAATCTTGAGCGTGAAACGATGCCTCCCTACGGAAAGTCAATTCGTGGAATGCAGATTACTTTGAGGGTTGTTGAACCTAAGACACTGCAAGTTGAGCAATCCAGTATCGTCAAGAGTTTCGTGCCGGAATAATTCTCCAGAAACCAGCTGCCGGCCGCAGCAATCAGACGAAACACCAAGGCATGCTACGGCATGCCTTTTTTGATTTGCCCTTCGTTTGTTGATTGCCGTTCGTCAATTTTCCTTTTGTTGATTTACCCATGACCAGAGCATTCCGATGAATCCAGCAAGCGTCCACGTCATTCGTCTGCATGGTCCGTGGGAGGTACGCGTTGACGAAAGTCCCGCTGGAAGAATTCGAGTTCCTGATGGAACCCCTGACTTGTCAGAGTGTTCAGGTTCGGAGCTGAAACTTTCGCGCAAGTTCAACTCACCCACATCACTGCTTCCTGATCAGAACGTTGATCTCGTCATTGAGTTCGATCCGGAAAAGCAGGCGGAGGTGGATTTGTTGTTCAATTCGGAAGTCAAACTTTCAGCAACGACAGACGCAGAAATCCGGATGTCGATTCGGCGGGATTTGAAGCCTCACAATTTGATAGAGGTTCGATGCCATCTGGAATCCGCCGTTCAACGGCGGATTTGTATCGTTTCGGCAAGACTCGAGATTGCCCCCCCATCTGACCGGTAGGGCAATTCGCACGGGAGATTGCGATCGCAAAGGTTACGTCAAGCTTTTTGTAACCGGCATAGATTGCCGTTTCGGCGCGAGTCAATTCTACGAGTGCAATCAGTTGGTCGGTTCGTTCCGATCTGATGTTGCTGAATCAGGACGATAGCACAAACAAAGATGCAGTCTCCTCTTTGTTTTCTCGAAAAAAGAAGGGGGCTGCCTGCGCGCAGACATACCCGAAGGCATTTTTGCGTCATCTCACCAAGCACAGAAAAATGAGCAACTCGGCCTACACTGACAGAAGCTGGATCAACTACATCACAGGTGTTGTCTGGAACAACAAATGGCTGATTGTCCTGCCAATGCTGTTGTTCGGCGGGCTGGCGTTTGCTTACGCGGTGTTCAAGCCTGCTTCATGGACGGCCAGTCAGTCGCTGATCATTCGTGATGACCTCGTGGGTGCTCCAGCGAAGCCCGGGCGTTTCGATTCACAGGAGTCGTTGATGTCGGCTCAAGAGACGATTCAGGAGATTGTCGGCAAACAGGAACTGATTCGCGCTGTTCTGGAAGAACTCGGCCCCGCGCCGGGTACCTCTCTATCCGGTTCATGGCCGGATGCAGACTCGATCGAGTCGGGTCAGGGCGCAGTCAGTATTGGTTCACCCGGTGGCACCGAATTCGGTAAATCCGAAGTGATCGTACTAACCGCCAAAGCGCAGACGCCGGAACGGGCAATGGAGTTTGCACGTCTGGTGATCAATGAACTGGAAGCCCGTTTGCAGGCTGTTCGAATCGCGCGCGTCCAGAGTATGACAGCCGAGCGTCAATTGGCCGTTGAATACGCACAGGCTGCATTTGATGAGTCTGCAACGCGACTGGAAGAACTCGAAGCTTCATTCGGTGCTGATTTGAGTAGTATCCGGAGCATGGTGGAACAGTTCGGCGCAGAAAGTCCGCTGCAGCGTTCGCTGATCGAAGTTCGCGCCGAGAAGCGGCGCCTTGAAGCAGAGCTGGACAAATTCAAACTTCAGCACGAAACGCTCACACACGCTCTCGGCAATCCCAGTCAGCTTACCGCGACTTCCAGCGACCTGTTGAAACTGCAACCAAGATTGCAGCAACTGGTAACCGGGCTTAACGAAGCAGAGATCAAACTCTCCGAACTCGTCGGAAGATATGAAGAGATTCATCCGAACCTCATCAACGGTCGAGAAGCGGTTGCTGATATCAATCAGCAGATCCGTCGCGAGTTGAGCGTTTCAATCGAACTGGCGGCCGCCCAGGTTAGTGGAGCCGAACAGCTTCTCAGTCGTAAAGCAAATGAGCAGGCTGCACTTGAGCAAAGGTTGAGTGAGATTGCCAGTAACAGGGTCAATTATGCCCGTCTCAATGAAGAGGTGAAGAAGAAAAGTGAGATCCTCGCTGATGCACGCGGGCGCTTGTCAGAGTTGGGTTCCTTTTCGGACGAACGTTCGTCCGTCGCGCTGTTGACGCTGGTCGGTGAAATCAGTGTTCCCGCGCGGGCCGATGGACCGGGTGTCAAAATGTTGACGGCGATGGGGTTGATCGCAGGTCTGTTTGGCGGATTCGGTCTCGTACTTCTCGTCGCTCCACCCTTTAAACCGGAAACGCCCTACCAGGCACCGCCGATCGCCAATGCAGTTGCCGGGCGCGCAGGCGAAGTAATTGCCGCTGGAACCGCCCGTGCATCAGAAGCGATTGCTGCCGGGACGGCCCGGGCAGGCGAAGCTCTACAGATTGTAAGGCAAAAAGCCGGGACAGCGATCGACGACGACAATTCAAGCGCAGACTCAAACGCGCAGGCCGAAACTGAGCGGCGGCGTGAACCTCCCTTTGCCGGTGTCGTTTCCACTTCGAGTTCCTCCACTGATTCGGTAGCAGCAGCAGGAATTCAGCAGTCGGCCGATTCAAGCCGGGCTACATCCCGTATCAGGTTGAAGCCGGCCAGCCAGTTGAAGAATGCCGCGTCGACGAGGAAAGTCCCGGTAGATGACGCGCCCGTTGATGAAACTCCTGTTGATGATACTCCCGTGGATGAGACGCCCGCGGTAGTGCTACCCGTCGAAGGTTCTGTTCCTTCCGAAGAACCAAAGCCAGAAAAACCAAAAGTAGAAGAGCCAAAAGTAGAAGAGCCAAAGCCTGTCAAAGCGAAACCTGTCGAAGCGAAGCCTTCCTTCGCTAACGCTGAACCTGCAGAAAGCGATGAGTCCACCGATGCACTGGCTGAGGCGACTTCGAAACTCGAAGAGTTCGTGAACAAAAACCCTGCTGTTAACGAGATTCAGCCTCAGAAGCGTTCCTATAAACGCCGTCCCACCCCGACGTCACAATTGCTGGCTGACAAGCAACAGGTGCTGAGAGAAATTGAAACCAAACGCACCGATGGAAAACAGCAGACCGAAGCCGGACGACGTCTTGAGGCGTTGACTAGTGGTCCATCGCCGGATGATCCGGTGAAGACAACGGACCTCGATATGCTGCGAAGTATGAGTTCCGAATCCAGTAAACCGGGCGCGGGACAGGAGGCCGTACAGCAGTCCGATGTCCGAGAGCCGGTCAACACAGTCGAACTTGGTTCCGCGGCATCTGATATCGCTCCTCTGATGGAAGATGCAGCAGAGAGCCTCAGCAAGAGACTGGCTGAGTCAGCGGCGCCATCACCCGAGCAGATCGTTCGAGAGATACGGCGACGCAGAGAAAAAGAAGCTCTCAATAAAGAAGATAGTGGTGCAGGCGAAAAGGTAACGCCTGCTCGCCGTCGTCCCCGGTCGGCCAATCCATTTATGAAGAATGTTCCCGTAAGTGGAGTCGATACGACAGCAGAGTCTCCGGCCTCGATTCCTGAACAGGTCAAAAATCTGAGCAAGACCATCGCAGAATTCTGTGAGCCTTTGAAGGGTCAGGCATCGAAGACTCCGAACGATTCGTTCTAATTGCGGAGTCCGGCAGGAACGCCTGCTTGCAGACGTTTTGTCCTAATACGCGTTTTCACGCTTAAAGACGACGAACAGCGTGCGTATAAGAATCTTCAGGTCCAGCCAGATAGACCATTCGCGGATGTACTTGTGGTCGAATGTGATCCGGTCCTGCATCTTCTGAATTGTTTCCGTCTCTCCACGACATCCGCTGACCTGGGCCAGTCCTGTGATGCCCGGTTTGACTTTGTGTCGCAGCATGTAGCCTTCGATCTGCTTGCGATAGTATTCGTTGTGGGCATTGGCATGCGGGCGCGGCCCGACGAGTGACATGCGACCTGTAAATACATTGAACAGTTGCGGCAGTTCATCCAGAGACGACTTTCTCAGGAAAGCCCCTACGGTTGTAACCCGACTGTCGTTCTTCGTAGCTTGAACAACCTTGTCACCATTCTCGGTAACCGTCATCGAACGGAATTTCCACACCGAGATCACTTTGCCATCCAGTCCGTATCGCTTCTGAACAAACAGAACCGGCCCGCGGGAAGTCAGCTTTACGGCAAGCGCAATGAGCGCCATCGGGATTGCAGCCAGTACGATTCCAAAAGCAGAGAATGCTACATCGAGGGTGCGTTTGACTGCACCATCGACGCCGTTGAACGGGTTCTCCGAAACACTGACGACCGGAAGCCCCTGAATGTCAGTCCAGCGGGAATTGAGCATCTGGAAAACAAACAAGTCCGGAACGATGTAGACCGATGCCGTCGAGTCAGCCAGGTCCGCGATGACGGACCGGATTCTTTTTTCGGCGCGCATGGGCAGCGTGATAAAGATCACTTCCACATCGCCGCTTCGGGCTGCCTGGACGAGATCGTCAAACCTGCCAAGCTTGGATTTTGCTTCGGGCGGTAGCTCAACGTGCCTGTCTTCAGGGCGGTCGTCGAAGAACCCGAGAAGGTTTAGTCCCAGGTCAGGTGTTTCGTTGATGTTGCGGATCAGCTCGAGGCCAAGCTCGTTAGCGCCGACGACGGCATACGAACGGGTGTTGATACCGCGAGCCGTCGTCCAGCGGAACGCAGCACGAAAGCAAAAACGCGCGGTCAACGAGAGTGCGGGAGAAACTGCAAACCAGAGCAGCAAACCGCGTCCGGAAATCTCAGAGGAATAAATACTGAACCGTCCAAGGGCGGCCAGGCATACGAGAGTCAGGACCCATGAAATTGCCGTGCATGTCGCTTCGCGGGCAAATGGAATTCCACGCCAGTCGCGATAGAGTCCGACGAACTCGGCAATCATTGAGTAGACGCCGATGGCGATAATGCCGACAACAATTGTCGATTTACTGTTCAAATCCGGGACAACGTAAACCAATGTGAACAGGCCGATCAAAGCAGCGAGACTGTCACTCAGCTTTTGCGCAAGCCTCGGCCATGAGTCGTGCCGTCGAATGGATTGGCGGACCTTGTCGCTCATTTATCAGGACCTGAAGCGGATTATTGTGTGGATTCGAGCCGGATTCCGGGCGTCGAAATATAGGTTTCCACATCCGGCCGCAGGCTGCTGAGTCGGCTATTCACGAAACCAGTTCAACGGGTAGGCTTGCGCAATCCGCATAACCGTTCTAAAGGCCGGATTCGCGAGGCTGAAATAGCCCGAGAGAGAACGCGCGCTGCCGGATGCAGTTGAAAACGTGATCAGGGTCGGCAATGCGAGAGAAGAACCCGGTCCGGCTACTCCATCTCCGGCTACTCCATCATGGCTCACCGGCTACACGGTCATAGCTCACTGACTACACGGTTCGCACGACAACAGCGCTGGCCTGGCCCTGAGGCGTGATATTGAGATTCAGGAAGCAGTCGCCGGACGGAGTTGAGTCGTCAGTGACAACGTTGACCGGGCAGTCCGGATCGGCTGTTTCGTAGTTGAGCGTCTTGAAGAGGTTGCCGGCCCGGATGGAATGAAGACTTGTCGCGACTTCCAGCATTCCACTTCCACCACCCATGTTTCCGGAGTAGCTTTTTGCCGCGACAACGGGAGTTCCATTGAACCGGGAAGCAATGGCTCTGGCCTCATCCCGGTCTGACTGGAGTGTTCCAAGCCCGTGAGCGTGAATGTGCCCGATCTCCGAGGCTTCCAGTCCGGAAGTCTCCAGCGCGCCATCAATCACATTTTCAAACGCCGTCTGGTAGTCCGCGACTCCCGTCGTCGAAGCAACCGATGAAGATGAGTAACCGATGATTTCACCAAGAATCCCGGCGTTTCGATTTTGGGCGTATTCCATGTCTTCCAGAATCAGCACACCGGCACCTTCAGCCAGGACTGCGCCTGTTCTATGCATGTCGAACGGGCGACTGGCACGACTGGCTTCACCATTGGCCGGCTCTTTGTGCCGGTCAGCAAGTTGTTCCTGCAGCGAAACGTGAATCGTGCGGAGTGACTGGATCTTCGAGCCTGTTGCGCCGGCGACCATAATATCGGCTGCGCCACGACGGATCGTTGTTACCGCTTCTGCGAGCGCGAGGTTGGCACCCGCTTCGCGAACAGTAATCGAGTTGCTGGGGCCTCTGAGGTCGTTGTAGATCGCAACGTGGCTGGCCGGCATGTTCGGCAGGTACTTCAGCAGCCACAACGGCTCTACGGCCGTCAGACCTTTTTCCGACCAGTCTTCGAAGTTGAACTTGCCTTCGTCATCCATGCAGTTTCGGACACCGACGGTAAATTCGTCCGGCTCGGTGACAATGTAGTCACTGCCGAACATGGTCCCGATGCGTTCGGGGTCGTAGATTCTGTTGTCCGGCGTCGTTTCCTCCGAGGAGAGGCCTGCGTCGATCAGTGCCCGTTGAGCGGCGGCGACACCCATCTGGATCTCGCGGCACATCAACTTCAGCCCTTTCTTGATATTCCGCTTCGTCTTCTTCTCGATCGAGTCTCCGAATTCAGCGATGTTGCCGTTGAAATCCCGGACTTCGCCCGCAATGTCAGAAGGCAGGTTGCCCGATGGAACTCTCTCCAGCATTGCAATTCCGCTTCGACCTTCGCGCAAGTGGCTGACAACCGAATCCAGGGAGATGCCGAGAGGGGTGATCAGGCCCATTCCGGTGATTACGACGCGACGTGAATTAGAAGTCATGAACGGACTGCGACAGATTTTTGATGTGGTGGGTGTGGCACAGCCGGTGCCACGAATTGTCAATTTTACGGGCATCGACCGGTTCGTCGAGTCGAATCGGCGGATTGGAGAGCTGAACGGCTGAGCCGGCTATCGTTCCAGGGGTCCCGTCTGCACCGGACCCAGAGACGTTGCTCTTGCGGTTGCCGGGGTTTCCGTGGATGGCCCCCGATAATCGAGAAACAGCAGTGCATCGGCTCTTTTCTGGCGATTGCCGAACAATGCCAGCCGGTTTCCGAACTGCACCTCTTCGTCAGGTCTGGCAACGACGCCACAACTGAGGACCAGAACCTGATCGTCAGGCCACCGGAAGCGCTCATGCAGTCTCCAGCTGACGATCTGCGGAACATTGACGGTAACCTGTGCGGGAGCGCCTCCGGCATAGTTGGGAACATCGATGTTCACGGGTGTGACTTTCTCGACCTGATCGACATCACATTTGATGGTTGCTTCAATGTTTCTGCCGTCGCTGGTGGAAAGCGTACTGATGGATAGCTGGTAGCCCGAGTTGATCGTCGTCAGTAGCGGCTGATAGCCCGGAACGGTTCCCGGGGTCCAGCGGACATTGCGGACAAACTGTAGCGGCTGGGTTCTTTCCAGAATGGTGTGCTGGCCTTCCTGAGCTGTGATTCGCCCTGAACTGTGCAGGCGGAAATCGTTTCGCCGTGCAAGCTGCCCTAGAAGCTGGGCTGCATTCTCTTTCGTCATCAGCCATGCTTCCACAGCCGGAGCCTGGACTTCGATCGGCTGCATCAACGTCGCAACCCCTGCACGCCAGTTCGGATCAACTACCGTGCACAGTGTCACGTCCACGTTCTGCATCTGACCGCGACTGCGAACGAAACGATCAACGATCGGCCGGATGGCATTCTGGATTTCAGGAGTGTGATAGACAAACAGTCTGTCCTTTTCAGCATTCAAGATTCCAAGAGGGCGGTTGAACCACATCTCAGTCCCTGTCTCACGCAAGATCCATTCAACGATCGCCTGCTGAGGTTCTTCGACCCCGGTGACCTGCGATGTGTACGGTGAAATGTCATATTCGCGCCAGACCTGCCCTGCAGAATTGGGCAGCATGTCATACGTTCGTGAAACGCGGACTGAGTCGTCCTGATTGAACGAGGCCCTGGTCGAAGGAACCTCGTTCGCGGTTCCTTGAGGCGCAGCAGGCGTAACGGTCTGTTGCGAGAAGGTTTGTTGCGACCTGAACTGAGACTCAACATTGCCAGGCCCTGAAGAATCGCTCTGTGTTCCTGAGACCGGAGCGTTGCCATTTACTGCGGTGACCGGATTGGTATCTGAAGGCGGGGACGTCTGGACGCCGGTCTGTTGAACACCGGCCTGCTGAACACCGGCCTGTGGCACAACAAAGGGTTCGTTGAGCGCCGAGGTGCCCTGGTCTCCGATCGGTGTTCCGGCTGTTGGCGAGAAAGCGGGTCGCCATGGTGCGGGTTGTTCGCGAGTGTCTTGAGTCGTCGTTTGCGCAGAAACGCACGCTGAACAGACAAACAGAATCGCAATGGTAAACTTGATTGCGGACGTGCGCATGATGGCTCCCTGAATCGTCCCTGATTGGCGTCGGGAGTATATTGCCGCTCCGAATCGAGGGACAATAGTGAATGTCTTGCTAGCTTCCGGCTATCTGCAACGAGTCAAATAAGGCTGTCTTCGGTGGCATGCGCCAACGTGACTAGTTGCTGGTGCGGGTGATTCAGAGTGACGCAAATGGAAAGTACGCGACCTATGTCCACCCGATCCCCGTCACCGGATTCCCGCTGCCACAGTCTTCATGGCAAAGGATTCGGGCGAAATACGAAGCATTGAATGAGGCCTGAAACCGGTGAATCGGGTTGAAAATCGAGAGGGACGGGCCGTATTGAGTTAGCCGGCGACGATCAAAATCATTGTTTTCTTTAGGGATCTGATAGATAATGGATTCTGGAGCAGGGGCACAAGGGGCGCTTAATTTGGCAGATCAAAGTCATCAGGACCAACGAGGTGTGCGTCCTCTGGCGGAGGGGCTACATCCGGTCGATGGAATCAACCCCGAGTCAGTTGCCGGCTCCAGAAGCTCTCAGTCTGCCGGTCCGGACCTCAAAGCTCCTCTGCAACCGGTCACGCAGGCAACTCCCGTCGAGCTACCTCCGGGTCTTGCAGGCAGGCCACCCGTTTCTCAATCACCCCCTGCCCTGCCGGTCGTGACAGCCCGGCCCGTCGTTGCGTCGGAGCAACAAAATGCCTCGATTCCGGTGGCACGTATTGTTCCTTCGGTTGGCAAATCTGCTGAGCCGGTCACCACGATAGAGCCGGGCGCTGTGATAGAGCCGGGCGCTGTTTCAGCGACTCAGCCGGCTACTCCTGCGATTCCAGCGATCACAACTCCGGTGGCGGCTCTTGCAAAACCGTCGCGGGCCAGGCCGGTAAAAACCCGGGATCCAAAAGCTTCGCTTGATTCAATTGGAAATGAGCCGGAAGAAGAGCGGACATGGAATGACGTGGCACGGGAGTTCGTGCACAGCCTGCCGAGTTGGCTGGTCAGCTTCATTTTGCACACGATGTTACTGGTTGCTCTCGGGGTATTTTCACTGATGCCCGACGAAGGGGCCTATACCGTTGATCTCGATCTCGGCGAGCAGACGGCCGTTACGCCGGAAATGATCTCTTTCGAATCGATCATGGACGTCGAGATGGACGAGTTGGACTCCGAGGTCAGCGAAGAGATGTTGTCCGAGGATTTGATGGATCCGCTGGAAGATCTGGTTTCCGGTATGGAAGAACAGCTTGATCCATCGGAACTTGATTCGCTTGTCGGGGCCGGCGCTGTTGAGGCACTTGCGGGTGACGCCGAGTTTGCTCCCGGCGAAGGAGCAAGGTTTTTCGGTTCC
Organism: Planctomycetota bacterium; assembly: GCA_039029995.1. GTDB lineage: Bacteria > Planctomycetota > Planctomycetia > Pirellulales > Pirellulaceae > Mariniblastus. The sequence goes on along the minus strand of JBCCFB010000056.1, from coordinate 2,943 downwards.
GGTGCGAGAGGCAAGGACTTCGTTTTCGTGGTCGATGCGTCCAGTAGCATGCTGGATGAGTACCGTTGGGAAATCGCCGTGGCTGAATTGAAATCTGCTATCAATGATCTGACCGACGATCAGCGATTTGTCGTTTTTCTCTATAGTTCGTTCACCTATACGATGACAAACGGTGAGCCGAGATTGCGTCGGGCCAACCTGACTCATAAGCAGCAGTTGTTCGACTGGGTCGATTCAATGAGTCCCAACGGAGATACCCGGCCCTGGGAGGCGGTTTCGATGGGGCTGGAACTTGATGCGGATGCCATATTTCTGCTGTCCGATGGTGAACTTCGGGATAACACGGTCCGGTATCTACGCCGCGCCAACCGCCAGATCGCCGATCAGCCTCGTCGTGACGGCAGGAAAATTCCGGTGCATACCGTGTTTCTTGGTGCGGGACGGGGTGCTCCTACGATGGAGCAGATCGCCGAAGAGAACGATGGCTCGTTCCGGCGAGTCGATAACTGGTAGGTCGTCTCGTTTGTCGACAGCCGTAGCCGGCCGGACGCCGACTCCGGCGGGATGTTCAACGTTGACCGGTCGCTGTCAAGCCGGTATCTTTTAGTTGATCGATTGGTCGAGTTCGGACCGGGTTAATTTCGATTCCGACGTCGCCGCTGCTCCGGTGAGTATAGGCGACGTTTGTGCGTTTTGGGCGGGATCGTCCGCGTCAGTTTGTGTTACGAAAGTGGCCGCTGACGCTGAGCGTGATCTCCAGTGACAACCTGATCTGCACATTCAATGTGTCCCGTGCCGCAATCGACCGGCTGAGCGTTGCGGAGCGGACGTCTGTCCAGCCAGAAGTTTCTGGCCTTCTGCGATTCCACCGGTTGAATCGGTATGGCTGTTGATGTGTGTTGCCATTATTTAGTGGCATCGGTTTGTTATGGTGCCGGGCGTACAGTGAAGCGAATGAAGCGATCTGCTTTTTACCCGTACCGGCCGGTTACCCAGGGGCTGGACTGTTAATGGCAAATGTTGCTCTGGAGAAGTTGTCCAGACAATTTCCAGACGGAACAGTGGCTGTTGATGAGGTCAGCCTTGAGATTTTCGATCGGGAGTTTCTGGTTCTCGTCGGACCCAGCGGTTGTGGTAAAAGCACAACGCTGAGACTGATTGCCGGACTGGAAACGGCGACCGGTGGAACGATCAGGATTGGACAACGTGACGTCAGCAACGTCGCACCAAGAGATCGTGACATCGCAATGGTGTTTCAGAACTACGCTCTGTACCCGCACATGTCGGTGTACAGAAATATGTCGTTCGGATTGCAACTGAGATATGGAGGAGGGATTTTTGCTCGCGTCCTGAGACGCATATTCCGGCCTGCGGAGGCGGCAGAGTTTGCCCGTCTGCGGAGCGGAATAAACCAGCAGGTACGATTGACGGCGGAACGTCTGGGTATTGAAAAGTTACTCGACAGAAAGCCGCACCAGTTGTCCGGCGGTGAACGCCAGCGTGTTGCTCTCGGGCGCGCGATTGTGCGGAATCCGGCGGCGTTTTTGTTTGACGAACCACTTTCAAATCTGGATGCCAAACTACGGCAACAGATGCGTGTCGAACTGAAACGTCTGCATCGTGAACTCAACGCGACCATGATTTACGTGACCCATGACCAGATCGAGGCAATGACCCTCGGCGACCGGGTTGCCGTGATGAACGAAGGAAAAATCCAGCAGGTCGGCAGTCCTGTTGAGGTTTATGGCAGGCCGGAGAACTTGTTTGTAGCGAGGTTTATCGGTTCCGTTCCGATTAATCTTCGTCGAGGGAAAATTCATCGCGACGATAGTTTGATGCGAACCTGTTTCGTGTCAGACGATCTGGAACTGGTTCTGAGCGGACTGGATGACGCGAAAATAGAAAAATTGATTGCGGCGGAAGAGCTGATTGCCGGTTTCCGCTGCGAGAACGTGAGATGCAGCAAAGTAGAGGGTGGCAATCAGACGAAACAGGAGCAGGTTGTTCAGGCCGTAGACCGGCTGGGCGAAAGCACCCTGTTGTACCTGGGCAGAGAAAAGTGGACCGAAGGTAGAAACGACAACGGAAACCATGGAGATTCAGAAGTAGAAGCAGTCGACACGACAAACCTGACCGCGCGAGTGGAAGCCTTCACCGGCATTGAACCCGGTGACCGCGTGAAGATCGAAGTCGACGCCTGCCATCTCCACTGGTTTGATCCCGTTACGGGAAACAACTTACTGAAAGACGAAATATGAACGCCAGCGAAGTACTCCGAATCGTGGATTCACTGCACCGCGAAAAAAGCATCGAGAAGGAGATCGTTTTCAAGGCGATTGAGTCCGCACTGGTTTCGGCTGCGCGAAAGCACTTCGGTGAAGAAGCCGACATCGAATTTATGATCGATCGTGAATCAGGCGAGATTGCCGGCCGCTGCGGCCAGGAGATGCTCGATTATGAAGAGGTTGTCGGGCGTATCGGCGCTCAAACAGCCAAGCAGGTGATTATCCAGAAAGTCCGTGAAGCCGAGCGGGATTCGCTGATTCTTGAGTTCAACGATCTGCTGGATGAGATGATCAGTGGCACAGTACACAGAAACGAAGGCCGGGTTACGACCGTAACTCTCGGCGGCGTCGAGGCGATTCTCCCGCGAAGCGAGCAGATTCCCGGCGAAACGCATCAGCCCAATGAACGGGTTCGGGCTCTGGTTACTGAGGTAAAGGCCCAGGGGAGTCGTGTCAAAGTCGTGCTCAGCCGGACTCGCCCGAGACTCGTTCAGCGGCTTTTTGAACAGGAGATTCCTGAAATCGCTGACGGAGTGATTTCGATCAATGCGATTTCCCGCGAGCCCGGGTATCGGAGCAAAGTTGCAGTCAGCAGTATTGATTCAAAAGTCGATTGTGTCGGCGCGTGCGTCGGAGTCCGCGGAAACCGGATCAAAAT
>JBCCFB010000055.1:0-27329 GCA_039029995.1 Planctomycetota bacterium | reverse complement strand
TTGACTCTCTATTATTCGATTGTGAATATCTACTTGAGTCTCTTGATCTATCACGAAAGGGTCTGTCAAATCCAGGTTTGTCACGAGGAGATTCTGACAGATCTTTTCGTTTTACAAGTGCATCGGCAAACCGTATCGCAATTCCGGCTCGGCACTGAAAAATCTGTCCCCTGTTGCCCGCAGGTTGTGACGCGATTCTTCGATAACAACGATTTTGAATGGTCAATGAGTGCAGGGGATTCATGGAAAACCCTGATTCCGAAAATTCCAGTTTACGGGAGCTACTAAGCGAAGCTGCCTTCCAGCGCCTATGTCGATTCGCACGCAATCGTGCCCGACTCGAGGAGATTGGACAACAGGCGGAAATGGATATGTCAAACCATCCACAAACACCAATCAATAACATTCAGTTGCGCCACGAAGGACATCAGCCGCTCAAAACCAACAAGCTCAGACCATCAGGGGATCCCACCGAATCCGGCATTTCAAACGACGAAGCGGAATAGTCGCCGTTGAAATCACTTGTTATCTGCCCTGTAGACCCGCCGGACTTATTTCGAAATTTGGATTGGCGTAATACTTGAAATCCGTGCCACCTCCCTTTAGCGTCTCGCATTCAGGCCCGCTACGCGTTTCTCCTTGAGAGATTCTGATTTCGGCCATCGGCAATAAATTGCAGAACATGTCACAAGAACGACCTCCATGATCACGGTCGATCGCGGAGGTTGCTTCTCAGGGTAGTCCGATTCGTCAATCCGGCTGCGCCGAACCCGCTCCTCCATTCCAGATACGAATTCGAGGATCTTCACCACCGACCACCAGCGATGCTCCATCAGGACTGAAATCCATGCTATGGATGCAGCGCTCAATGGACATTGACATGACTTCTTCGAGAGTCTCTGCATCCCAGAACGCGACGGTATGCTCACTGCCGGATACCAGACGTTTTCCGTCAGGAGTGAAACTGATGCAATTCAACCAGGATACTCCAACATGACTAGTCCGGAGTTGGCCGCCTGTTTCAAAGTCCCAAAGACGGATATTCCCGTCGGTTGAAGTTGTCGCAATGGTCGTTGAGTCCGGACTCAACGCAATATCCAGCACGAAGGCGTCATGCGCACAAAACCGGTGGGTCAATCTGCTTTGTTCGAGGTCGATAACCGCAACATCGCCGTTGCTAAGTCCAGCCACCGCTCGTTTCGAAACCGTATTGCCGACCATGCAAAGGACTGAATTCCCCGAGTCTATTGAAGCAACCTCGTTTCCAGATGCGACATCATGCATCCGGATCGTTGCATCTCGATATCCGACGGCGATAGTCCGATCGTCAAGGAAAAACGCGGAATAAGCCGCAGCGCCCGGGCTATCAATTGCGAGGATTAACTGACCGTTCAGAAGGTTCCAGATATTGACCGAACCATCTTCATGCACCGATGCAAACATCTCCTGCGACGTTGCAGCGCTCAGTTCAAATATGTCAGAACCATGTTCTTCCAGGCGGACGATATTCGCCCCGGTTGCGCGATCATGAACATATATCCCGTTGCGCGTCGCGGAGATCAAGTGGCTTCCATCGTGCGAGAAAGATACAAACTCGCCCGGCGGTAATCGCTGAGCCAGTTTGTCGATCTCCCAGACATATGTGGTCCTGTCATCACCTGAGGTAATGAAGAACCTCCCGAGGGGATCGAATTCGACATGGCGCACGTGACTTGTGTGTCGATTGATGACCGAAATTTCCTCGCCGGTCTTGCTGTCCCACAGCCGGACCGATCGGTCCAGGCTGACGGTCGCGATCAAGTTTCCATCATTCGAAAAACAGACTGACTCCACGTGGTCACGGTGACCGACAAGGACGTCGGTTTCGACTTGAGCGACCTGCACCGACTCAAGGCTGTGATAGCGCGCCAGTCGGTCGTTGCCACAGGTGATCACCACTCCGTCATGAATACTGATTCCCGTAGCACCTCCTCGATGAGCCATGCCCGAGTACGCCCCGGAACCATCATCCTCCCAGCATTTGAGTTCGCCGCTGGCAAAACAAGCTGCGAAGCGTCCTGATGCGTCGCCGAAAAAGGCTACGCCCGCGACTTCGCCCGATTCGGTATCCATGCGGACAACCGGCTCAAGGCTGGAGGCATCGCGGACGCGGATCCGGCCACCGTTTCCACCCGTGATCAGCAGTTTCGAGTCGGCAGACCAGGCAACACATGTGGCTCGACTCCCGTGGCCCATGCGCCACAGCTGTTGTTCGCCCGTCGCGGCATCGAACACCCTCACGACCCCGCGAAAACGTCCTTCCTCGCGGAATCGCCCGACGATCGCAACGTGCCGTCCATCGGGGCTGAACTCAATGTCGGATATCGTTCCGTCAAATATCCATGTGTCTACGATTGACCATGCATCCGTTTCGTAGATTGACACCTCTCCTCCGGGTTCAGCGATAAACAGCCTTTTGCCGGACGGGTCAAATGCACTCATTCCCGGTTTCAACGTTTGAAAGGGTGAGCTGCGATCGATGAGCCACTTGAGATGAAACCATTCCCATTGCCTCTGCGACTCCGGGCATTCCTCCAGCAACCTTGCGGCTCTTTCAATGTTATTTTTTTGCAGCTCGGAGTGGGCCAGAGCTATCCTTTGTGAATAGAGCCGCTCCTGAACCTGCTCGAGTGCACGGGCCGTTTCGTTCTTCTGGAAATTCGCTTCTGCTTCGCTGACGCGCAGTGACTGGTTTGCATCAATCAGATAAATGGCGGCAATTCCAAGGATCAGCAATCCGACCAGACACGCCCAGACCGCAGCCGTCACGAAGGTCTTGTTTTTTCGCAGCCAACGGCCTGCGCGATCAAGGACACCGTCCGCGTAGGCTTCTACTGGCTGGTCAGCAAAGTAGTTTTCAACTTCGGCGGCGATAGACGCCGGCGACGGGTATCTTTCCCCGGCCCCGGCGGACATCGCTTTTTTGCAGATAGCAGCCAGTCGCCGCGGAACTCCCGGTGTTGCCAGCACCGGATCCTCAAAAGTGCAGCTGCGCGCGTTCCTGAGGACCTCAACAAGAGAATCTGAGCGGTAAGGAGCTTCACCGGTCAACACGGTGTAGAGTGTTGACCCAAGGCAGAAAATGTCACTCGATTGATCAGCCTTCTCTCCCCGCGCCTGCTCGGGGCTCATAAAGGCGGGAGTTCCAATCACATTGCCGACAGCGGTCAGGTCGCCACCACCCGGGTTTGTCTGGTCTGCGTCGGCATGGCCGGCCGGATCAGAAATCGCGGCTTCGTTTGAGTCGGAGCCGGCGGCTGAAATTTTTCGCGCAAGCCCCCAGTCGATGACATACGTCTCACCGAAATTTCCAGTCACGATGTTATCGGGCTTCAAGTCGCGATGAATCACGTCACGCGCATGTGCAAACGCAATTGTCTGGCATGCATCCACAAAATGGCCCAGCAGCTTGCGGAACTCAGTGCCGTTGAAGTCGCGTTCGGTCCGGAGATGAAAGTCATCGATGGCTTCGCGGAGCGACCGACCTTCCACGAATCTCATGGTATAGAAGGGGAGTCCCTTCTCGTCTTCGCCGCGCGAGTGAATCGAAACAACGCCCGGATGATCAAGGCGACTTGTGATTTCGGCTTCGCGTTCCAGTCGCAGCCGGTAGGACTCATGCTGCTGCACATCAGGCCGGAGGAATTTGACGGCAACTGTCCTTCCCAGTTGCTCGTCTTCGGCGATGTAGACTTCTGAACAGCCTCCATGGGCATGAAGCCGCTGCAACTGGTAACTGCTTTTTGCTTCAGCAAGCCCCTGCCTCTGCCCAAGCTGAACGGGCGGAACCGAAGACTCACCGGCGCGGGTGGAAACGGAATCGAGCAGACCATCCATTTTCCGCATCGCATTGAGTTCACGCTCGACCTCGCCAATGAGCTGAGGCTGATCTTTGCAAAGCTCCTCGACGGAAACTGAATCGCCGTTCTCCACGAGATCGACCCAGCGCTCAATGAGTCGCGTTACCTCTCCGGTTCTGGAATCCTGATCGTGATTCAAAACACCGCCGTCTCGCAATAAGTCTCCGGGCGCTCCGCTTCGACGATTCCAGTTCGCGCTTTGCAAAAACCGGCTCCAGCGCGAACCGGAACTTTGTATGACTGTCCTGTCCTCGATGTATCTTAATCGATCTCCAACCGCCGGTCGCAAGCTAGAATGCCGATTGGGTGCGAATGTGCACCGCGCCTGGTCGATTATCTGCTTTTTAAAACAGCCTGTATTTGCAATAAGAGCTGGCCCCGTGATCTTCAAAACAAAACGACTTGCCGTACGCCACTTGGAGCACGATGACTTCGCGCCGTTTCACGAAATGCAAAGTGATGATGAAGTGATGCGGTACACAACTGATCATGGTAATGGCCGGGGCCTGGATGAGGCCGAGAACCGCAAACAGCTGGAACACTGTATCGAATGCTACGGCAAGCCCGAAACCAACTTCCTGGTCTGGGCGATTGTTGACGAAGCAGAAAGTTTCGTTGGCACGTGTGCGATCGTACGAACAGATGATGGCGAAAATGAAATCGGGTATCGCTTTCTTCGCTCACAGTGGGGCAGGGGATTCGGCACCGAGATTACCGCTGGATTGATTGATTATGCGATCCGCGAACTGGAAATGGATTCGCTGTATGCGATCGTAGATGTTCGCAACCTGGCCTCCGTTAAAATTCTGGACCGCAGTTCGTTGACCTTCGATCGGGAAGTCACCAATGAGTACGGTGTTACCGACCGGGTCTACCGCTGGGCGCGAGAGACGTAGATCAGGATCAGGGCAAGGAGCATGAAAAAAAGCGGGCAGTCGAAACTACCCGCTTTCATTTTGTTTTTATCTGGAGATGTGCAGCCTACTTGGCTTTTTGAGCGAGCCGGATCATAGCAGTTGCCTGATCAACAGCCTTTCGTTTCAGCTCCATCAACTCAAGCGTTTCGCCAGGCTTGCCGTTAGCCTCTTCCAGAGCCTGCCTTGCCGCAGCAAGATCAAGCTGAGCCGCCGGTGTTGCACGCCCGGTCATCACTGACACGACGTTGCTCTCGATCTGAACGAATCCGCCATCGACGTAGTAGCTGGAATCTTTCCCGCCCGCGCGAACACGCAGTTCACCCGGCCCAAGTCGCCCGATCATCGGGGCATGCCCCGGAAGGACGCCGGCTTCGCCGTCATAAATCGGCAGTGAAATAAACTCGCACGACTGATCCAGAGCAGTTTCTTCCGGAGTAACGACGATGAGTTGAAGTTCAGCCATTTTCGATCGTATTCAATAGCGTTGGTTCGTTGTCACCGGCAGTGAGAAAAATCTTCAGCCTCTCTCCACAAGGAGAGAAGCATTTTATGCCGGCAGGACTACCTCGGGGGAATCTATGCGTTCAAACTACGCGTTGGCAGCCATTTTCTTGGCTTGCTCTTCCGCTTGCTCAATAGAACCGACGTACATGAACGCTTCTTCCGGCAGGTGATCCCATTTTCCATCGCACAGTTCCTCGAAACTGCGAATCGTGTCTTCAAGGGGTGTGATCTCACCCGGCTTGCCGGTAAATACCTCGGCAACGAGGAACGGCTGCGAAAGGAAACGCTCGATTCGGCGGGCACGATGAACCACAAGCTTGTCAGACTCGGAAAGTTCGTCGACACCGAGAATCGCGATAATGTCCTGAAGTTCGCGGTAACGCTGCAGAGTAGTCTGAACCCGACGGGCGATCGCGTAGTGACGCTCACCGACATAGTTCGGGTCAAGAATACGACTGGACGAAGCCAGCGGATCGACCGCAGGATAAATACCCTTTTCCGAAATCGAACGCTCGAGATAAAGGAACGCATCGAGCTGACCGAACGCCGTCGCAGGAGCAGGGTCAGTCGGGTCATCCGCAGGAACGTAGACTGCTTGTACCGAGGTAATCGCTCCTTTGTTTGTGGATGCGATTCGTTCCTGAAGAGCCCCCATCTCCGTCGCCAGCGTCGGCTGATAACCAACCGCGGAAGGCATACGACCGAGGAGAGCTGACACTTCGGAGCCCGCTTGCGAGAAGCGGAAGATGTTATCAACGAACAACAAGGTGTCCTTACCGGTCTGATCACGGAAGTATTCGGCCATGGTCAGTGCCGACAGAGCAACGCGAAGACGCGACCCCGGCGGCTCGTTCATCTGGCCGAACACCATGCAGGTCTGTTCGATAACGTTTCGCCCGGTGTCACCGATCTTGGCTTCCTGCATTTCAAGCCAGAGGTCAGTACCTTCACGAGTTCTTTCACCGACTCCTGCGAATACCGAGTAACCAGCGTGAGCACTCGCGATACGCGCGATGAGCTCGGTCAGAATAACGGTCTTTCCCAGACCCGCACCACCGAACAGTCCGGCTTTACCACCACGAACAAACGGTGTCAGCAGGTCAACAACCTTGATACCTGTTTCAAACAACTCGGTGTTGGTGGAGAGTTCTTCAACCTTAGGTGCATCGCGGTGAATAGAACGAGTCTCTTCAGCTTTGACTTCCCCACGACCATCTACAGGCTCTCCGAGCATGTTGAATACACGACCGAGTGTAGCTTCACCCACGGGCACGGAAACCGGTGCCCCGGTGTCAATACAATCTGAGCCGCGACGCAGACCTTCAGTGGATCCAAGAGCAACGCAGCGAACACGACCGCCGCCGAGGTGCTTTGAAACTTCACCGGTGAGCCGGCGCTGTTCGTCGCCTGCGTCGATGTTCACGTAAACCGCGTTGTAAATCGCGGGCATGTTGGCTTCACTGAATTCGGCGTCAAACGTCGAACCGATCACCTGGGTGATACGCCCTGTGTTGGTCGCAGTTGCATTTGCCATTTTTCGTATCCGTTATCGTATCTAGCGGGTTGTTGTATTAGTCAGACCTAGCCTTCAAGTGCCTCAACACCACCGATTACCTCCATGATTTCACCGGTAATCTGTGACTGACGGGCTCGGTTGTAGGTCCGTGAAAGGTTCTTGATCATTTCGTTGGCGTTTTCCGTCGCGCTCTTCATAGCGATCATCCGTGAGATCTGCTCGCTGACAGCTGCATCGAGAAAACACTTGAAGAGCTTGACCTTGAAACTCATCGGTACAATCTCTTCGAGAATACTCTCTGCCGACGGGACAAATTCGTAGAGCTTTTCCCCCTTCTTTGCGGCTTCATCAACCGGCGTGTCGGCACCTTCAAGTTCACCGAGCGGCAACAGTGTTTCGACGGTTGCGATCTGGCGTGAACTGGAAACGAATTTTGTGTAGGCCACATCGAGGCGGTCGAGTTTTCCGGCTGCATAATCGCGAAGGTAGCGATCAGCGACTTCCTCAACCTCGGCGAACTGCGGCTGGTCCTCGAAATTTGTGAAAGAATCGTCAACGTTGACATCGCGGAAACTAAGTCCGGAGATACCACGCTTACCACTCACTTCCACACGGACATTACCGATCGACTCTTTGAGTTCATCGAGTCGCTTCAGGCCGCCACGAATCACGTTGCCGTTATAACCACCGCACAATCCACGATTGGCAGTCAACAGCAGCATAGTCGCGCTGCCGGTTGAATCTCTGGCTTCCAGTAGCGGGTGTGAAACTTCCAGCCCGGCTCGTGCCAGGTCGGAAACGACGGCGGTGATACGTTTGGTGTACGCCGTTGCTGATGCCGCACGATCCATCGCTTTCTTGAACCGTGCAGTCGCGATCAACTCCATCGTTCGCGTAATCTTCTTGATATTGCGAATGGATTTTCGTCGTTTGTCGAGTGCTCTGGCGTTGGCCATTTCAGTTTCCGCTCTGGTTTCCGCGCTGTTTCAGTTTCCGCGATATCTGTTTTCCGGCCGTTCAATGCGAAATGCAGGGCGCCTGCATTTCACATGACTTTGCCGGAAGGTTCCTACGCCCTGAAGGAGCTGTTGAAGTCCTCGATGGCCGCGACGACCGCTTTGGTGACTTCGTTGTCAGCCTTCTTCATGGCGTCGCCGTTGTTCTTGTTCTCATCGAGCAAGGTCCACACATCGTTTTTCTTCGTGTGGATATGATCGAGAAACTCATCCTGCCAGCGTCCGACTTCGGACACAGGAACCTGGTCCAGATATCCACGCGTACCGGCAAAGATAACCATCACCTGATCGACAACGTTCAGAGGCTTGTATTGCGGTTGTTTAAGCAGTTCAACCATCCGGTAACCACGATCCAGACGAGCCTGCGTGGCGGCATCGAGGTCGGTACCGAGTTGAGCGAACGCTTCGAGCTCACGGAAAGCCGCGAGGTCAAGACGCAGACCACCTGCAACGTTCCGCATCGCTTTCACCTGTGCGGAACCACCAACACGTGAAACCGAAATACCTGCGTTCATCGCAGGGCGAACGCCGGCGAAGAAGAGGTCCGGCTGGAGGTAGATCTGACCGTCAGTAATCGAAATAACGTTGGTCGGAATGTAGGCCGAAACCTCACCCTCGAGTGTTTCGATAATCGGAAGCGAAGTAATCGAGCCACCGCCAAGTTCATCACTGAGCTTAGCCGAACGCTCAAGCAGACGACTGTGGCAGTAGAAGACGTCACCGGGGAATGCCTCACGTCCGGGAGGACGACGCATCAGCAGTGACAATTCGCGATAGGCAACCGCCTGTTTGGAAAGGTCATCGTAGACGACAAGGCAGTGCTGACCGTTGAACATGAAGTGCTCGGCCATCGCGGTACCCGCGTATGGAGCCATGTACTGTAGTGGTGCAGGAGCACTGGCACCGGCGACGATGACTGTCGTGTAGTCCATCGCACCGCGTTCTTCGAGTTCCTTGATGACACCGGCGACAGAACTGTCTTTCTGACCGACAGCAACATAGAAGCACTTAACCCCGGTTTCCTTCTGATTGATGATCGCGTCAATCGCGATGGCCGTCTTACCGGTTTTCCGGTCACCAATGATCAACTCACGCTGGCCACGACCGACGGGTGTCATTGCGTCAACGGCTTTGATGCCCGTCTGCATAGGCTCGTGAACAGGCTGACGTTCAGCAACACCGGCGGCGATGACTTCGACAGGACGCGTCTCGGATGAGTTGACCGGCCCTTTTCCATCCAGAGGATTTCCAAGCGGGTCGAGCACACGACCGACAACAGCGTCGCCGACGGGAACCGAAAGCAGGGTTCCGAGTGCTTTGACCTGATCGCCTTCGTTAATCTTCAGGTAATCACCGAGAATAATGATACCGACACTGTTTTCTTCAAGGTTGAAGGCGAGGCCGATGATACCACCGGGAAACTCGACCATCTCACCGGCTGCCACATTGGTCAGCCCGTGAACCCTTGCGATACCGTCACCGACTTCAAGGACGGTTCCGACTTCGCTAACGTCGATCTGACTCTCGAACTGTTCGATTTCCCCCTGAATCACGGAGGCGATTTCGTCAGCGCTAATTTTCATTTCAGTCCTCGTTTTTCAAAAACGAATGTTTCTGCTTGTTTTCTTTTGTAATGTGCCCGTCTGGAACAGCCGTCAGGGTTCTAGTCAACCTGGGCGAACCGGTCGAGTTGTTCACGTATCGCATCGGAAGCACGCTTGACGGCTTTGGCACGCACCTGCTGCAGGCGGTTGACGACACTGCCGTCGTAGACGGTGTCCCCGACACGGACCACCATCCCGCCGATGATCTCCGGATCGACAACCGACCGGAGATTCACGGTCTTGCCGAGAACTCCGGAAAGCTTCTTCGCGACCTGATCCCGAACCGAGTCTTCCACCGGAGACGCAGTGGTGAGTGTTGCTTCCACCCGTCCGGCCATTTCGTCGTGCAGTTTGATCGCCGTTGCGCCGATCGCTGCGAGACAATCAAAGCGTCCTTTGTTGGCAACCACCTTCAGGAAATTCAGCACGTCCTTCGAGACTTTGCTTCCGAAGGCTGAATCGATCATCCGGACCTTGTTCTCGGCTGGCACGCGAGGGGATTCCAGCGTCGCCTTGAACTTCGGCAATTCGTTGACAACGGAAACAACGGCCGTCAGTTCATCGACGATCTGATCAACGGAACCATTTTTCTGGCCCACGCCCATCAGCGCCCGCGCGTAGACCCCGGCCAGCAGCTGCTGGTCGGAATCAAAGACGGTGGGTTGCTGCGCTTCGGTCATCGTTACGCTCCGGTAAATCGATCAAGCGATTCCTTGATCAGTTTGGAATGATCATCCTTGTCCAGCGAACGGCCGACGATGCTACCCGCCAGAGAAACAGCCGAATCAACACTGCTTTCGGCAAGCTCGTTGATCGCGGCAGCTTTGGCGGCTGCAATCTCAGCGGTCGCACGCTCGCGGTTACGCTGTGCCTCCGCGTTTGCGTCAGCAAGGATCTTGTCGCGTGCGGCGGATGCGTCAGCTTTCGCTTCCTTGATAATCCCCGCAGCTTCGTCGTTAGCGCCGGCCAGCTTTTGCTCGTACTGCTGCAACGTTGCAGCTGCCTGCTCTTCCGCCTGCTGGGCCGAAGTGAGGCTGCCTTCGATCGATTTCTCTCTCGCATCAAGTGCGTCAAGAATCGGTCGCCATGCAAATTTGGTCAGCACAAAAAGCAACCCGAGAAATACCACCAGCGTCCACATACCGAGGTCAGCCGGAGCTGCCAGCGGGTTGGTATCGCCTTCGGCAATCAATAAGTGCATTTGACTGAGGTTCATAATTGAATCCTGCTTTAAACGATCGACGTCCGGCCGGCCCTGCGGACCGGCGCATACTTTTCAGTCCTTCATTCGCAACCCGACCCGGCACAGGGCACCCTCAATAAGGGAACTCCGTGGGCCAACGGGCACTATCGTGACGGGCACGCGAACCGGACCGTCGACAACAAACTGACTAGCCTTGCAGCAGTGCAACGATAATCGCGAAGAATCCGGCACCTTCGATCAGAGCCAGACCGGCACCGATGGCTGCGATACCTTTGATACCTTCCTGTGCGAGAAGGATTCCCGAGGCTCCGTCCTGCGCCATTGCAGGTGTAGCAATCAGGCCGAGGCAGAAAAACGTGGCAATCATCACCCATTTAGACATCTAAACAATCTCCGTCAAAATTAATTAACTCGTATTCGAATCATGCGGACTGACCGCACTCAAAATCAAAACCAAATCCAGGCATCAGTGGGCATGCTGGGCCGACCCGATAAACAGGGATGCGAGGAACACAAAAACGTACGTCTGCAGGAATGCGACGAACAACTCGAGTACACCCAGGGCAACCGATGCGATCACCGAAAGCGGGGTTACCATGTACACCAGAACGGAACCACCAACGGCCCCGATAAATGCCAGGAAAATTGCCAGTACCAGGTGACCGGCAAACATGTTCGCAAACAGGCGGACAGCCAGAACAAAGTGCTTCACGAACAGACCGAACATCTCGATCACCCACAAAGCAGGTATCAGAATCATCGCCAGTGCCGGCGGCAGATCCATGCCGGGAACCTGAGCTTTCAGGAACCCGATGAATCCCATCTTCTTGATCCCGGATCCGACCACCACAAAGAATGTCAGAACCGCAAGTACGCCTGTAACAGCTATCGAACCGGTCGCCGATCCCATAAACGGAATCATGCCAATCAGATTCAAGGCGAGGATAAAGAAGAACAAAGTCAGCAGAAACGGCAGGAACCGGTTCGCGTCCTTCTTGCTCATCGTTGATCCGACAATATCGTCGCGAACAAAAACAACGAATGTTTCCAACAGATTTGCAAAACGACCTTTGGCCACTTTGCCGCCTTTGATCTGACGTGCCAGCCAGACAAACAGGACCGTAATAATCAATGCTGCGACAATTTCCAGACACATGAACTTTGTCGGACGACCGACAAACCATGGATTCTCCCTGGTGCCGAACATCGGCTCTTCCTTGGTGAATCCAGTCAGGTTGGGCACAGCAATGCCGGGAATTGTATGTCCGTGCGAATCAACGTAATCGACCAATTCGCCGGCTTCGTTCGTCTCCTTGACATTAAGTCCAAGGAATCGCGGCAGCTCAACGTGATAGGAATCCTGAACGTGATGGAACAGGTGTTCCTGCGATAGATAGTCTATTCCGTGGCCATGTTCGCCATCATGATCATGCTCGCCTTCATGATGCCCTTCGCCACCTTCATGCGAGTGATCACCATCTTCGTGATCATGGCCACCTTCATCATGGCCACCTTCATCATGGCCACCTTCATCATGGCCACCTTCATCGTGGCCACCTTCATCGTGCGCTTCGTCATGATCACCAGTCTGATCATCGTCATGACCTTCGTCGTCATGACCTTCCGTACCGTCTTCGTGCGAAGCGTCGCCATCTTCATGACCGGCTTCATCTTCCTGACGAATGCGGCCGGGGCCGCTTGCCCAGTACTCGACACTTCCTGGTGAAACTTCGGAAGCATCTGGCGTATAGGTTGTATCGTTATGCAGTCGCACGATCGACCTCGCTGGATTCCGCACCAGTGCCGGTGCTGGAAATTTGTTCGGTTTGAGAGTAACGCAAAAGTGACAACAAGACGCCGGCCATTAGTCCGACGAGGTAAAACGCACCAAGGAAGGCAAAAGTGCGAACCGTGAAAGCGCGGCTAGAATAGCTTGAAATAAAAAGCAAGGCGACCGCCGGGAGGCCAATGCGACAAAATGTCGCGAAGCCGATTCGCATCATCGCCAGCTCATCTCCAGTCGGGTATTCGGCAAAAAACAGGGCGGCAATTGAGCCGATATACACAACCCCGAAAGCCGCCAGAACACCCCATACCGGAATGTCGATTTCCGCCACAGAGCGCACCAAAAAAGCGATCGCCAATGCGATCGCCATTACAACTGACAGTAGAACCATGCGAACCAGCATCCCGTTCAGGGAGGGTGACAACAACAACCTGACAAACCTTGGCTGGTTCATAACTGCGGGCAATTTTGACGGTGTCTTCTTCACCGCCGACTAGTTGTTTTCTGCTGGCCTCGCTACGCCGCGATAGCCTGAATCCAATGCCTTCGTGGCCGCTACTCAATTCATACTGGTAGCTTCTAGCTCTTTTCTTTTAGTTCTCACCTGGTCCATCACCACGGTCATCTGACAAGAGACCGCCCGGAGCCGTCAGCTTGTAAAGCTGCCAGCCCGACGCCACCATCCCGAACAACAATCCGAGTACGACAAATACCGCTTTGGTTTCCAGGTACTGATCAACGTAATAGCCACCAGCTATTGGAATGACCAGACAGAGCGAAATAGTCATGAGTCGGGAAGAGATATCAACCGCTTTGGCAGTCGCCGATCGACGGTCTTCCGAATCTTCTCCGTTATCGGGGTCGTCTAAGTCAGGGCCATTCAAATTCATGAAAAACGCCTGAGATTGTTGACTCGAAACTCACATCGGTTTGCTTAAGGCAAATCCCGCTTTCGCAACGCCGGTAAATCTATCTCAGGCCGCACAAATCCACAACCCACGCGGGAAAAGTTTGAGAAATTTTTCACGATGTTTTTGCAAACCTCTGCAAAAAAAGAACTTACGCCAAATTCAAAACGGCAAATTGAATCAAACGAGAACACCTAATTCCCTTAAGCCATTGATATAAAAGATCTTAAGGCCATTCATAGCGGTCCGAATTGACGCCTTTCATTTGCAATTTTCGGGTTTTTCCACTACTATAAGTGGTGCGAATTGTGCCATTGCGAGCGGATTTGACGGGATAAACACCCCACCAGCTCAAGCCTCCGCAAGTGTCCACATTGTCGCATCTCAAAGCCTCGTCTCATGATTTCTACTGCTTTGGGATCTGAGGTGATGTCCGGGAGACGGCATCACCACCATCGTGCGCTGGAACGGAGCCAGCCTTAGGTCACGGGGTTTGTCGTTTGCGGGAGAATCACGGCAAACTCGATGCGGGTTCAGTCACTCGGGCGGTGTTCTACCTACCGGAGACAGTTCGCGCTTAGAAGCAGAGGAATTCCGTTGGTTACTGCAGCTTCCCTTCGGACACAAACATCAAAAGATCTTGCGAGACTTGCGAAACAGAAGGGTGTCACTGGATGGCACTCGATGCGGAAAGAGCAACTGATTCGCGCCCTGCTGAAACTTGCAAAAGAAAAAGCAGGCAAGAAGTCCGCTCGAGCCAGTGCAACGGCGAACGGTAAATCCCGTTCCACCCGTACCACAGCGAAAAAAGCCACGCGTTCCAAAAAGGCGGTTGTCACCAAAGACGTCGAGTCGAGAGTGGCCCGCAAAATCCGGGAAGAACGCGCACGCAGCGAACGGCTCAAGGATCTCGCACTTGCTAATTCAATGGCAGCTAAGCCTGTTGAGCCCGAATCAGACCGGATCGTTCTGGTCGTTCGGGACGCACACTGGCTTCAAGCGTACTGGGACATCACGAAGATGTCAGTCGTCCGTATCCGGGCGGCGATGGGCAACGACTGGTTCGGAGCCAGGCCCGTACTCAGATTGCTCGAAGTCGAAGGTGACGGAACCAGTCCTGTCGAAAATGTCGTCAGGGAGATTCCTGTCCATGGCGGCGTGAAGAACTGGTATATCGACATCTCAGATACCGGAAGGTCATACCGGATCGCGATCGGCTACCTTGCAGCCGATCAGGAACGGTTCCAGTGCATTGCAACGAGCAACCTTGTCACGATGCCCGAACCGGGCAAAAGCGCGCTCGATAACAACTGGACTGACATTTCAGCCGACTACGAACGCTACTTCGCACAAAGCGGGGGATACGATTCCAACACGGACTCGCGCGAACTTCAAAATGTGTTTGAAGAAAAGATGCGTCGCCCGATGAATCCGCCGGACTTTGTACGACTCGGATCGGGACTGGGTGATCGAAGAACAGAGTTCCCGTTTGAAGTCGATGCTCAGCTGGTCGTTTACGGTGCGACCGATCCAAATGCAAATGTGACGATCGGTGGTGAGCCGGCGCGACTGGAGGAGGACGGAACTTTCTGCGTGCGTATGGAACTACCCGATCGCCGGCTCGTTCTACCTGTCGTGGCATGCAGCCGTGATGGTACAGAACAACGCACGACCGTGCTTGCCGTTGAGCGGAACACCAAGGTCATGGAGCCGGTCTCCCGTGAGTCAGGCGACCAGATGTTCTAGGCCGGTAGGTTCTGGACCTGTTGGTCTCGAACTCACCGACAAGCAACTTCTAATAGCAATCAAAGCCCGGTGCAAATGTGCCGGGCTTTTTTAGTGATTGCGTCTGAGCTTCTTCTCGATTCATCGACACTACGCTTCTTCGGGATTCATCCACAGTGTGCTTGATCGCGCCGACGCCGGACTCCGCAACCAAAGATTGCCAGGCCGGCAATCGCTGCTCCGGCAGGCTCCGGTATCGGGCTGACCGAAAGCCTTATGTTGGCCATCTTGATTCCGTCACTGCCTGTCGATTCAACATTGAACGAACTTACCGGATTGTCAAAATCCAGAATTGGATCGGGGCTGGTTGTTGTGTTGCCAGTCAACACTGTCTGACCACCAGCGAACGTAGCTCCAACGACAGTAGCTTCGGAAAATGGAAAGAAGTTTCGCCAGCTGTTGAACTCTATTCCGCTCAACAGAACCTGCTCGCCTGTAGTGGAAGTCGAGGTGATGCTAACCATCAGATTCTCACCCACGTTATTGTTCATGAACGGCACGCTCGGGCCGAATTCTCCGGGGTGAGTCATGCCGATCCCCGGAGGAACGATTCCACCTCCATCTGCTGAAAGCGTTGTCCCGGGCGCGGATTCGAAGGAGATTGAAATCGACGTTATTCCTGAGAATTCCGGCCCAGCAGGAATCGTTGCTCCCGTCAGGAAGAAATTGACCGAGTTGGTTCCAAGATCTCCAAACGTCTCGGAGATCGAACCATCGAAATCGAGAGCCGACGAATTGATGGTCGCGGTCGTCAAAACAACGTCACCGCAAGCGTTCGCGGCAAAGACAAGCAGGGCACATCCCATACAAATCCTGATCAGGGTCTTCATTGAGATCTTCTCCAAAAAAACTACTTTCGTGTTTTTCAGGAGATTCGATCCCAGGGCCTGATCGGACGCGCCAAATTCAGTTTCTGAGACATTTGCGGAAAATAAGTGCCAACCGCCCTTCGCTTAACACACGATGTAAAATTCGCGCGGATACGATGTAAGAGATTTATGAAAAGAAGACCATCGGCCCCATGGACTGATGGTCTTCTTTGATTTTCATTTCACGTCAAGCGGGCTGTGCTCTACCAGCCGCAACCCGGACGACGGTAGCCGTGTCCGTAGAAGCCGCCCGGGCGATTATACAGTCCGTGACCGTAGCCGAACCCGCCATAGCCTCCGTAGCCAAGTCCTCCGTAACCTGAGTACGTACGAACCGTCCGGACGGGGTACGAATATCCAATTCCATATGCCGGATATCCTCGTGAGTAGTTGAAGCCGCTGTAGCCATTGCCAACGGAAATAGACACACCGGTGCCGCGGACGCCATATCCGCCCCAACCTCCGTTCACGCACTGAGCCTGGGATTGCTCAGCACCAACAAAACAGGCCATCGCCAGAGCAGCAACAACAATCGCAAATCGTTTCATAAGATTTCCTCGAATCAAGTTTCCTGGAAGGGTAAACAACAGATACGATCTAAGTCCGCAACACGGATTCCAGGCGAACATGTGCTTCCTGATCATCACGGGATAATCAGTGCAGGACAAACCAACAACAGTCTGATCTTTACATCGACAATAAAAAAGTCGAGGTGAGATCTGACGACGTACAGGTCGCACCTACTCGCCGGGCGCTCCGGTAGCGCAAACAAATCGCAAAGTCAATCAACTGCATTCGACGTACCATTCGCACTTTTTCGATCGGGATTCGTCACAACTTGAAACCACACAAGTGATTGCAGAACTACGCTTACAAACGGTCGTTGGAAACAACTGTCATCTGATCATGGACAACGTGTATTCAAACTGATGAAGCTTTTCAGCGAGCATGGAAATTGCTGGATTCAAACTAGTTCGAGTACGTAAAGAAGCGCGAAAGAACCAAGTTTGCGGCAGGCGCAAACCATGACAAACGGAACTTGTAAATGAACTCTGAATCCCGACTTGAAGAGCGACTTCCTCCCGGACAGCAATGGGTCGCTGAAGGCAAGTGGCCGGTTATCGGCGAACGCGAACCTGCCCCCGGACCGGCGCATTGGTCGCTGACGATCTCCGGCGGGGCAGGGGAGGATAGACAATGGAGCCTCGATGAGCTTGAGGCAATGCCGCAAGTCACAAAGACTCTGGACATTCACTGCGTGACTCGATGGTCTATGCCCGACGCAATCGTAGAAGGCGTGCTGCTGGAAACTTTGCTGGACGAGGTCACCGCCAAACCGGAATCGAAATTTATCTCGTTCGTTGCCCGCTCAACGCGACGACACTCTACAACGCTCGAAATTCAAACGGCAATTGAACTTGGAACGATCATTGCGCTCAAGTTTAACGGGGAGCCTGTTCCCGAAGGACATGGAGGGCCGATTCGAAACATCGTTCCCGGCAGGTACTTCTACAAGAGTGTCAAATGGCTTGAGCAGATCGAATTGCTCGAGCAGGACCTACCCGGATTCTGGGAAGCTGAATCGGGCTATCACAACGAGGCCGATCCATGGAAAGAACAACGTTATATGGCTCCAACCGTGGATCGGCGGACAGCTGCAAAGCTGATCGAATCCAGGGATTTTTCCGGACATGACCTTCGTTCAATCCGCCTTTCGGGGATGCAACTCGACGGGCTGCTCGCTCGCAAAGCGCTGTTGCGGGATGCAAGATTTGATGACGCGTCCCTCGAAAAGGCGGACTTCAGCAACGCCAATCTGTCCAATTCACATTTCACCAATGCCAATCTGCGCGGTGCAAAATTCGTCGACACGGATCTTGAAGGCGCAGACCTTTCGGGCGCAGACCTGCGCATGGCTGATATGACCGGCTGCTTCCTGACCGGAGCTTCGTTCTGCCGAACTGCGCCCGACGGCACCGTAACCGAAGCGCAAATCGATGAATCAACGACGCTTCCTGAAAATCTGCTCACCCCGCTGACACCATTTCAACTTGAATTCGTATCAAGAAGATTGGGGCGGGACAAAAAGTGAATGTCCAGCTGCGCGAAAAAAAAATCCTGCTGATCGCTGATGAGAATCAGAAACGTTGTCGCGTGCAGAATTCTCAAAGTTTGCAGGTTATAAACTGTCAGCTTTGGTTGCGAAGAAAATTTGCGACTGCCAGCAGTTCTTTTTCGTCGGCTGGTGCCCGGTAATATGGACGCGGAGTTTTTGCGGTTGTAACCGGATTCAAACTCCATCAATGGATCGTGCTTTCGCCCCTGCCTTTAGCGATCCCTGCCGGCACGAAGTCAGATCGTTCACCTTGGTTTCAGGTACCGCTGATATTCTTGCGTGCCCGGTCTCTGACAGACGTCCACTTCCAGGACACAGGTTTGTTCTTTCCCGACCACTGCTACTGAGGATCTTTTCATGACAACTCACCAACGGACGGAAACAGCTTCATCCAACAAAGCTGGCGACAATGTACAGACGCAATCGGGAGTCTCCCGTCGTAACTTCATTTCTGCGGCCGCGATGCTGGCGGGCGCTTCAGCCGCAGGAGCCCCGGCCTTGATGCCTCGTGCAGCACATGCCGGCTTTGCCCGCGGATCGAGCAACATGCGCCGCATGATTGACGCAAAAGACATCCGGTTTCAAGCAGCGAACATCCACTTCCGATATTCCCATGGACTGTCCGAGCAGCCGGTCAATGGAGATGACGACCGGTACGCCGGTGAGTCGTACTACGCGAGCTTTACCAAAACGATGGCGCATTCCAGTCAGGGGCTCGTCACACCATCCGCCTACGAAGCATTACTGGATGCGATTGCAACGGGCGACCCCGCGGATTTTGACGCGATACCACTCGATTCAAGCTCTGCGTTTGCTCTGGCAAATCCTCAGGGGGCCTACCGTTTCACCTTCGCCGGACTCGACGGACAGGCAACGCGTATTGCCGCTGCGCCGTCTTTCCGCAGCGCCGAAACCGCGGCTGAAATGGGTGAGCTCTACTGGCAGGCAATCACGCGCGACATTCCTTACGTCACTTTCGCGGCCAATCGAACGGTTAACGAGGCCTGCGATGATTTGAATGCGTTCTCTGAAGCGGTCGGTCCGGTCAACGGGAAAGGACTTATCGGTCCGCAAACGCTGTTCCGTGGCGACCTGGATGGCGATACGGTTGGTCCGTACATCAGCCAGTTTCTCTGGAAAGATATTCCGTACGGTCCGTCTTTGATCGAACAAAAATATCCCGTCCCGGTCGCCGGTGACGACTTCATGGTCGAACGCGCTGACTGGATGAACATTCTGACCGGCGGAGCGCCCGTTGAATCGCTTCAGTACGAATCCGAAAAGCGTTACATCTACAACGCAAGATCACTGGGCGAATACGTTCACGGTGATGTTCTGTTTCAGGCTTACTTCAACGCGATGCTGATCGCCTTCGGCTATGGATCGTCAGCCTTGAATCCCGGCAATCCCTACCGTGACATCATTTCCAATCAAGGACCATTTACGTCGCTTGGCGGACCCTGGATGATCGACTTGCTCACGCAGGCAGGCAACCTGGCGCTTTCGGGTGCGTGGTACCAGAAGTGGATTGCTCACCGCCGGCTCAGACCGGAAGTCTTCGGCGGTCGGCTGGACGCGCACATCAATGGCGAAGCAACCTACGAGATTCATCCGGATCTTCTGAACTGCGAAGCCGTTCAACGCTCACATGAAGTATACGGAACCTACTTCCTACCCATGGCATACGCAGAAGGATCACCGACTCATCCGGCGTACCCTGCAGGACATGCCTGCGTTGCAGGCGCATGTGCGACGGTATTGAAAGCGGTCTTTGACGAGACTTTCGTGATTCCTGATCCGGTCATTGCAAACCGTTCTGGGACCGCACTTTCATCGTACAGCGGTGAAACGCTCACACTCGGGGGCGAGTTCAACAAGCTGGCGAGTAACGTGTCGATTGGCCGCGATGCTGCCGGAGTTCACTACCGGTCTGACGGCTATCAAGGCATCCTTTGCGGCGAACAGCAGGCGCTTGCACTGCTGCAGGATTATTCGCTTGGTCTCAACGAGTACTTCGGCGGTTTCTTCTTCACATTGTTCGATGGAACCGCGGTTCAGGTAGTTGATGGTCAGGTGATCGAGATTTAGACGAGACGTCGCCGACCAATTCGCGTTTCTGTTACGCGTGAACAAATGTACCCACCCACTCTCCGCAGAGAGTTATCGCTGTGCGGCGGCCCGTTGATGGTCTAAAGTCCGGGCCCCGCACAGCCTTCCTTTTTCGCTTTTTTCTGCCTCGCGGGGTGCGGTCAACGGTCGCAACGGATTCAACTAGTCTTGCCCGCAAATGGGCAACTGCTTCCAATAGACATGTGTGCCGCGGACGTTTATGGCTCCGCCGGTGGCACTGCCGGACGCGAACCTACGGCAAGGTTTGAATGATCAGCTGGTTCCAGTTCTCTGCTGATTCCCGAGTCTTCCATCAGGATTCACGCATGTCTACTGCCACACCGCCGACCATCGACAAGATGAAACTTCTTTCTCCGAAGCGAAACAGTACCAACGCCAGCAGCGTTGAAGAGCTGGTTTCCGAGCAACTGGAACACTTCAACATCAATCCGGATTCCGAATATGGCCGGACTCTCGCGCGGGTCGTTCATCGCATGTACGAGAGCCAGCATGACATTGACCATCTCTGGCAGGTAACCCTGGAGTCAATGAACAGCCTGGACCAGGAAAACAAAATTTCCCGTTTCAATGCGAAGAAGTTTCTTTCGTTCCAGCTGGCCAAAGTGCTTGATACGCTTCAGCATCCGTTTCGCAAGAGTTACCAGAGCCTCGGCATGTCTACAGAAACGATGACGTGCAAAGGACCCTATCCGGTTTTTGATAACGTTACAGCGCTGTTTTCGGCAACGCCTGTGATCACTCGTACAGCGACCTATATCTATGCGTGTGCGGAGTGGATCGCAGATGCATTCAAAGGTCGTGAGCTGATGCTCGAGATCTATTCTCGTCTGTTGAATCCGACCAGCGTCTGCCTTGCGAATCATATTGTTGATCTCGAAGCAGGCCCCTACGCCGGTGAATACATGGCATGGAACTTCAACAGCGGGATGGCGGCTATCGATGGCGCTCTTTCCCATCTGCTGGGTCGGGACGACATCCTGATCACCAGCCGGAACATTTATGGCGGCGCGCATCAGTTGATTCATGACTGGTACGCCAAAGACGGCAATCTTGAGATCGCCGTTGAGTACTTTGATGGATTCTCGGTTGACGACTTCCGCGCCGTGATGGAAGCCACCCGTGAAAAGTATGCTGACCGGCTTGAGAAGGGTCGCAAAATCTATGTCTATCTTGAGTCGCCCTGCAATCCGATCGGCTACGTACTCAATGTGCCTGACATCTGCGCGGTGGCTCACGAGTTCGGCAGCAAAGTCATGCTCGACGCAACGGTCGGCACTCCGTTTCTGACCAAGCCTCTGCAGCGGGAGAATCCGGCGGAACGACCGGACTTCGTGATTCACAGCTATACCAAAGACCTGAGCGGTTGCGGATCTGTAATTGCAGGTTGTGTGATCGGTCCGAACCTTGAGATGTTTATCCCTAAAGGTCAGACGGTCGAAGGTAAGAGCTGGGACCAGACGATGTTCTGGAATGTCTATTACGTAAAAGGTGCTTTTCTAAATGCCGATGCGGCCTTCGAAGTTGTGCAGGGAATGAGAACGCTGACGGTGCGTATGCTCCGCAAATGTATCAACACAGCAATCCTCGCACGGTTTCTCGACTCCCATCCGCAGATCAACGTGAACTGCAATATTCTTCCGACGGATCCGAATCACGAATTTCGCGAAAGGTTCATGTATCTCGGATTGCCGGCGCCGCTGTTCACGTTTGATATGGGCGCAATCCCCGGCGAAGCCTTTCAGCGTTTCTTTGATTCGTTGTCGCCGGCATTCGGTCACATGATCAGCCTCGGGCAGTCGAATACGATTGTCAGTTGTCCTGCTCTCACAACTCACTCGGAACTCAACGAGCAACAGTTGCTCGATGCCGGCCTCACGCCGACGACTATCCGCTGTGCAGTAGGAGACGAAGAACCGCTGGACATGATTGAACATATCATTCATACGGCTCACGCTACGATTGACCGTCAGCTGCCCGGTTTTACTGACAAATTCATGGATGCACAGTCAACACGTGACCTGATTCGAACGGCCTATGTTGACGCCCATCGCGCGCATGTGGATGCTCAACTGGCCGATCGTTAGAATTCGATCACCGGGTTGACCGAGGGTCGGAGAACACGTAGTCCGGCATCTACCTTGTTCAGTCATTACCGATCGCAGTCGACTACCGATCGCAACTGGCGATCAAAACTGATCTGTTAAAAGAAAAACGCGTTGCGAAAATTCGCAACGCGTTTTCTTCTTACACAATCACTTTTGGAGATTCGTGCTTGCGTGCTCTGACTTTAGCAATGAGTTATTCGCTCACGCCGATCTCGATCTTGCGCGGCAGATCCTTCGCCGATTTCGGTAGCGTAACAATCAGCAAACCGTTCTTGAACTCTGCGCTGATGTTGTCCGCCTCGATCGAAACAGGGAACCCGAACTTGCGGGAGAACTGGCCGTGACGACGTTCTGACTTCACCAACTCGGATCCTTGAGGAGTTTCCGGCAACTTCTTTTCTCCGGAAATCGTCAGTGATCCTTCGTGCATCTCCAGCGAAACATCCTCAGGCAAAACGCCCGGAAGTTCAGTCGTCAGTACGAACGAAGTCTCTGACTCGACGATGTTGATTCGCGGAGCCCAGCACGTGCTGTGCGTCATGTTCGGCTCATCTCCGAAGAAGTGATCGATGATGCTCTCGAGTCCAACGGCCAGGTCACCGGAACGATTATCCAACAGGTTTCTGATTCTCATTTGAATTCACCTTTGTCTTTGAAGTTTGTGCTGACGGTTTGTCAGCGGGTTTCAGTGGCGAGGGTGAAGTGGACGCAAAGAGTGTGCCACAACTACAAGAGCTGTTCCGCCGACGTGCCACAAACTCAATATATACAATGACTTACGCCTCAACCTGCAGGCCCGGGCCGAATAAAGTGTCCAACGCAAAACCGGCTGAACCCTGAAATCCCGCTGCCGTCAGCTCATCTAAAAACGAGTTTGACAGTGAGTATGCAACTCTCCGGCGGATGCACTAAGAACTGAATTCTGTATCGCGTTAAACGGCGTCCGGGGAACCCACCTGGATATTCTTCCCCGGATTCTCAACAGATAGTGAAACCATGTCCTGCACTGTAGCAATGCCTTCATCAGTGCGCTACGATACCGCTTCAACGGCAACACCACTCTGGTTTGTCAAATTTCAGAAAGGCGGATCACAAGATGAAAAACAAATCGCGATGGAGCGTGCTGTTGTCGTTTGCGGCGGCAATTGCGTGCGCGACTTTCCTGCTGAGCGCGGAACTCAGTGCTCAGGATCAGATTCAGGCTCCTGCTCAGCCTCAAGCTGTTCAGGCAGCACCTACGCAGGTGTCACCGGGTCAAACAACTCCGGGCCAGCCGCAAATCGGCGCCAACCGTGTTCAGGTTCAGCAGCAACCGGCGACAGGAGTTCAACCCTTCGTTCAACCCAACCCGCAAGGGGGACAAGGCGGAAACGGCACGACCTACGTCAATCAGACGGGGCAGGCGGTTAACGTCATGTCGACGATGGTAGTTCCGAATCCTCCACCACCTAGCGTTATTCAGATACTTCAACCCGGGCAAACCTACTTCCGCGCATTTGGTCTCGTTGGCGCTGATGTCTCCTTCCAGCTTGCTGGTGGAGGGGCGGTTCGTCAGGAGCAACGACAAGGTGCGCAGGGCCCTTACATTGCACTCCTGACCGGAGGATTCGGCCCAACGCCGCAGCCCGGTCCGGGACCAATGGGCACGACCTACATCAACCGTACCGGTGAGGTTGTTGATCAGTATGAGGAAGCACCTCCCTCGATTCCTCCCACCCCGTCAGCCTACATCCTTTCTCTTCAACCGAATCAGACCTGGACAGACGGCCCGACTCGCGTTTCGCCGCTGCAGTGGCGTCTGCGCTCCGGTGGCCAGATTCGGCAGGTACAGGAACAGACGGTAAACGGCCAGATGACAGCCCTCGTCAAAGTGGGCAGTCCGACTCCCGGACCGGGTCCAGGTCCCGGGCCCGGCGGCAACTTCACCACCTATGTGAATATGACGGGGATGGATGTGCAGGTTTATTCGCAGATGAACGGAGCGCCTGGATCAGTCGGGCCGCCTACGTTTGAGAGAATCATTCCACCCAACGGCTCCTACCAGAACCAGGTGATGCCCGGTAGCCCGAACAAGACTTTCCGCCTTGCCAACGGGGCACCGATTCGTCAGCAACCTTCTGCCACCAATCCAAATCAGATTGCGCTCGTCACCAACGGTTTACCGACGCCAGGTCTTCCCGGAAACAATCCTGGAATGAACCCCGGAATGAATCCCGGCGGATGGCAGCCTGTCCCGGGCGGCGGACAATGGGGACCATGGCAACCGGTTCCCGGATCCGGTCAGTCGGGTCCATGGCAGCCGGTCCCCGGCAGCGGACAATGGGGTGAGTGGCAGGTCGTTCCAGGCTCGGAACAGTGGGGCCCATGGCAACCAGTTCCCGGCGGCGGAGGCGGCGGTTTCTTTCCCGGTGGCTAACGAATCCTGCCGGATCAAAACTTCCAGCCCTCAGGCTGGCTGAATAGAAAATGAATAAGGGCTCTTCATGTTGTGAAGAGCCCTTTTTTGTTATTCTGACGTCGCCAAATCCAATCGCCGATCCTTTGGACGTCGCTCCATCGATGAACAACTTGTTTCCAGGCTTCGTTTCATACGCCCACAAGCCCGCTGCCATTCTGATAATGGCCTGCCTGCTGTTGTTTCAGATACCACTTTCCGCCGGCGCACAGACTTTGCGGATCTGTTCCTACAACCTTCAGGACAAACCGGTTAACAGCTCTGACGATGCCGACATCAGAAACATCATCAACGGAATCGGCGATCTGGTTGTTCTCGGATCGTCCCGAAACATCGACTTACTCGCCTTTCAAGAAGGTCCTGAGAACCCGAATACGTACTTCTTCCTCGAAGCCGATTTCGAAATAGTATACGGGGGAAATTTTGAGTTTACATTTGCCACGGCTGATCCTGCAGGATGCCGGACGGGATTCGTGTACAACGCGGACAAGCTCGTTCTGCTGGACAGCACGTCAATCGACAACATGGGATTTACCCACCGTCCATGCGTCGCAACATTCCAGCCAGTTGGAGGCGGTGACGCAGACATATTCACCGTCATCAGCATTCACCTGAAAGCAGGAAGCAATACAAGCGATTTCAATCAAAGGGAATTTGAAGCAGACCAACTGGCCTCGGTTGTTTCGGGACTTCCAACAGGTCGTCCGGTCATATTCGCCGGGGACCTCAATCTCAAAGGTAGCGACGAGGACGCGTGGCTGGGGCTCACGACGGCCGGTGTTACGGAGACAGTGAACACGCCCATCGGCTTGCGATCTGCTAACTGGAATAACAACATCGCATTCCACCCGTTTCACACTCAGGACGCAACGGGAGCCAACGGTGGCATGGACGACCGATTCGACTTGCTCCTGATTTCACCGGAGTGCTACGACGACCATGGCTTCGAATACGTCAAGGAATCACTGGCGGTCTTCGGAAACAACGGAACGCATTCTCTCGACGGAAGCGTTGCAACCGGAAACGCAGTCAGCTCGTCAGTCGAGAACAGCCTGATCGGCATCAGTGATCATCTTCCCGTGATTGCGGATTTCGACTGGGGAGTATTCAGGACGAGTGCCGACGAGCCTTTTTCCAGCTTCAGTTCAGATAGTTTTACGATTCGTCAGAGTGGCCCGGTAACCAGTGGTGCGGCCGCAAATGAAGTTCAGGTCGAAGGCACCAGCAATGGTGGCTTTGCATCATTTGGCGTTGTCGATTTCGACCTCAGCGGAATCGTCCAGACCGGCACATTCTCCACGCGAGTAGACGATGTGTTACTTGCGTTTGAACAGGTGAATCAGAGCTTTACCCGCGACGGCCCGGTCGGCATCTACATTGCGTCACCTGCAGCTTCCAATGTAACGATCAATTCAAGCGTTCAATTTCAATCCGGCAACAACGGCCTTGCGTGCGTTCCGGCAAGTCTTTCTGTCGGCGCTGAACTGATCACTACGTATCCGTCAGTTCACCATTTTCCGTCCGGTTCGGACCTCCCTGACGGTACGCTCGACCGGATTGCTTTACCGCGTGACACTCTTCGCGCGTATGTGAATAACGGAATGAATTTCGGCAGCAACGTCCGGCTCATCCTGGTCCCTGTGCACCCTGCAACAGCAGCGACTTATGCCGGCGAATCGAACACAAGTTTTAACGGCCCGTTTCTCTCAGGTATGTTCGATTCAGATTCCGGGCGCAAACCCCATCGCCAGAGCCCGATACCGGTTCGAGGCGGCAGCGTGTTTGACAAATAGAACAGGCAGGCCTCGGACGTCCGACGGAATCCAGCCTGCCTGAGAATTTCAAGCCCGCGGGTTTCGGGCTTGCTGGCTTGAAAAGCATCACAAACTGCGATGCAAATGGATCATCGTCAGCAGCGACGTGCACTGCGAAGCGCATTCAGCTGACGGTTCCGTTCGGCGATGTAAGCAAGGATCTGAGCCTCACGTTCCATTTGAGAATCGTATTCTGCCCGCACATTCTGCAGCGCGACTTCTGCAGTTCCGAAGGACGGGTGGCGGCTGACAATGCGGTAGTCGTGGTATCCGCCTTCCGGTGTTTCCCGCACAAAATCGAACAACCTGTCCGAAGCTGCAGTCTCACCGGTCAATGTCGTAAACGTTATGTCCGCAACGTCTGAACCTGCAGGAACGGCAATTTGAGCGATGACAAATGAGTCTTCCTCCGCCTTCTTATCGCCGGAGTTCTCTTTGGTCAGCGAGGTTCTTTCCAGCTGTCGCGAGATTATTGTTGCAACACGGAGCTCATTTTTCAGCTGCCTCAGCCGGGCCTTTTCGATACGATCGAGATCGCGTTCTTCCATCAATTCGATCTGCTGAACAAGCTCTTCGATTCGACTCGAATAAGCTTCAAGATGTTCTTCCACTGGAAATCCGTCGACATCGATTCGTTCGGCGCTTTGTGAAGCCGGTGCTTCGGGAGTGTTGATCCCTCCTTCATCCGGAATCGAATTGAG
>JBCCFB010000054.1:0-27719 GCA_039029995.1 Planctomycetota bacterium | reverse complement strand
TTCAGGGTGCTTTATTTGCCCCACATCAAGAGTGTTCCTCACACGGGGTGGCGCGCTTTTTGGGGCGCCCAACGCGTTTTTTATTCGCGAAGTGTTCTTAGAGCTGACGACTGGATTCGCACCAGCATGATCCGGTTTACAAGACCGGCGCCTTTCTAAATCGAGCCACGTCAGCTGGTTGTTCAGCGGAAGGAGCGAGAGTTGAACTCGCAAGGCTTGCGCTCGACCGGCTTCCAACCGGTTCCCGTCGCCAATCGGGTTGCCCTTCCAGTATTGCCGCAACCGGCAGCAGCCCGACCGGGATTCGAACCCGGAACCGCCGGTTAGAAGCCGGCGATGATTCCGTTTCACCATCAGGCTGAAAATGAAATACAGGCTGTAAATGAAATACAGGCTGTAAATGAAAAAGCGGAAGGCATGGGATTCGAACCCACACAGCACTGAGACCACACGGTGTAGCAAACCGGTCCGGCAAACCGTATCCGGCTACCTTCCAGAATTTTCTTCGTTATTTCCAGCAGACAAAAAATGTCCAGCGGAAGGAGCGAGAGTCGAACTCGCAAGGCTTGCGCTCGGCCGCTTTCGAGGCGGATGCCATCTCCAATTGGCTTGCCCTTCCGGATAACAGCGCATCAAATTTTATGGGCTGAAGTGGGATCAGAGGGACTTGAACCCTCACCACCGTGGTTAAGAGCCACGTATGCTGCCGCTAACGCCTTGATCCCCGATTTCGTTTCGCACTTGCTTCAAGCTCAGTCGGCGCGGGAGGAATTGAACCTCCGACCTTCGCCTTATAAGGACGCCGCTCTCACCGTTGAGCTACGCGCCGAATGATGACTCGATCAACAAAAAAAGCCCGTTGTCTGCGACAACGGGCCGTCTCTTGAAAAACAGTCTGTGTCACATTCACCTGGAATCAGCGCTTGATATGGCTGTCGTCTGTTTCGGCGTGTTGAAACGGAAAGCCGGCGTTCTGCTGATCGAGTTGGATCTGGTCATAGGTACAGAATTCGTAGACGTTGAAAGGGCGCTGTGCATCGCGTTCGCTTTTCTGAGCGATAATGTGTTTTGCCGTGTGATTGCCGGCTGGATGTTTTACTAGACAGTCTCTTCGGTCTGAGGTTCGGAATCCCGGGAAAGATTTCCTTAAATGCTGGCGAAACCGCCGATTCGAAAAGACACACCGACTTCGCGCGGATGTTCAATTTTGTAGAAATCCAACTGTCAACCAGTTGCTATTCGGTAGTCGGCTTTCCCGCGCCTCGAGAAAGCTTGAGAACCGTTGACCAGAAATACACCGTTCCGATGGCAGCACATGCTGAAAGTACAGGCCGTATCGGAAGGCTGTATCGACCTTCATGCGCCCAGGTCATTGCGGTCGTCGCGCAGCTCAGAAAGAGCACCAGCGCAACCCACCCGCCGAACCGTGACCAGGAGCCGAGCATGCCGAGAATTGCGCCGAAGAACAGCAGACCGTTGAGTGCGAGTAGATAAGTTGGCATCCCGTCATGCAGGGCAAGATGAGACTGAACCCGCATCAGCATCATTTGCGGCAATATTGCAGAATTGTCCCGGGCCCATTGGATCGCACGCACGCTAGAATGCCGCGCCGTCTCCATTTCCGTTTCAGCAAGGGTCCAGTCGCGATCATCGTCCCATAGGCTGACGCCGATTTCGAACTGCAGTTCCCGTGTCTTTTCCAGTGACCAGTTCCCACGGTCTTCAAACGACTCGTCACAATATCCGCCGATCATACCCAATCTGCCGCAACCTAGCGGCGCGAACTCACCGGTCGCACGGCAGTTCCTGGCCCACCACGGTGCACACACGACGACGCACCCGAAGAGAAACAGGGCCGAACCCTGGATGTAAGGCACAACGCCTTTGCGCCGAATGGCTAGAAAAATCAGCCCCCCGACTCCCAGCACCAGTAATTGCACCAGCCAGGCGACGAGATTTGAACGCACCAGAATGGACAAGCCGAACAGGACCCCCACGACAAACCAGCGCCAGCCCGGTTTGCTTCGTTCAGCCAGATTATTCCACACGCGAATCAGACAGCCGAACATCAGACCGAATATTCCCGTCGCCATTGCCTCAGTCATGATCTGGCCGCCGGTTCTCATCACGAACAGATCTCCGCAGATAATGACCGTCGCCAGAATCGCAGCAATCCATCCGGAATATCTCCTGACCGTTGCACATAGAAATGCGAGGCCGAACGCCAGGATCAGCATGTTCAGAAACCTGATCGTTTCCCATTCCCGTCCGAAAACATAGTAACAACCTGCCAGAACATACGGGAAAGCAGGGGCGCGGGATGTTGTTTCACCGTCCGCCTTGATATCGAAAATCCAGTTGTATCGACCGTCTGTATTCTTATCGACGTACTTCTGCTGCCATTCGATATCCGAAAACGACAGCGCAAAGATTCCACGTTGTTCTATGTTGAATGCGATGTTGTCGTAAAACACATCGTCTTTTTGAGGGCCGGGCATTTCCTCGAACGAGTTCAGGTCGCGGCCGGACCAGTAGTAGGTTGCACCGAAGATCGCAACAAAAGCGAGCACGGCGAAAAACAGATTGCCGCCGTGGCCGGACGATTCGTCATTTGGAGGAGAAGTCATGCACTTTTTTGTAACCGGTTTGTGCCCGTGCTTCATCCGAAACTGACCAATCAGATTGAAAAACTCTCTTCCGATTGGGTCGCACGAAACGGTTCGTATTTCAGCATTCTGACTTCTTTGCCTTCAATTCGATATTCAATCTGCCGCCAGAGTACCGTTCTTGCGACCATCGCGCGAAGACAGGAGATGGAATACAGCAGTTGAATCAACGGTGCATAAATGATGAGCTGAATCGTTCGTGCGAAAGGCAGGCTGCTGGATTTCTCATCTACATCGCCGAGTGCAGAATTTACGGCTGAACGTACCATCAGATAACCGGCCATTGTTGCAAAGCTGAAAAAGAGCAGGGATCCCGAAGAGATCAGTGCTACATCGAATCTTGCAGTCGCCACGCCAGCGACAACCAGAATGGCCGCGCCGGAAATGATGGCAAAGGTAAGCGACGCGTGAATGATCGTATTAATGAAGTTGGCCTCATACAGGCGGGACCATGTCAACATGCGCGATATGTATCGAGCCACGTAGCTGATGGAACAGTCCTCCCTGTTGACCATGATCAAAGCCGGTTCAAACCGGACCTTCAGTCCGAGGCTTGCGACACAGCTCTTGATCGGACCGTCGTCCACCACGGACTCTTTCCAGGCATCGACCAGCCCCGACGACTTTACGTCGGACAGTCGCATTGCGCAGGTTCCGGCCCACGGGTTTCTATACATCACTGTTGAAATGATTGCTCCCGCATTCCACATGCTGCGAAGAACTGTCCCTGAGGATTGGCTCGCCGGCTCAAACCACTGGTTGCCGGTAACAGCTCCGATTTCAGGATCACAAAGGGGAGCCACTGCGGTTGCCAGCCAGTCCGGACGTGTCGTTACGTCCGCATCGACCAGAACGACAACTTCGACGTTATCACTGACAGCTTCGACGCACTGGATTATCGAATGGCATTTCAGGCTGCGAGTCGGGGCCGGCGAATCCATTACCTGAATATTCAGAAGGTGACCCTTCGGATGGGAATCAGCCAGCTGATGGATTAGATCCCACGCAGGGTCCGTTTGGTGATCGACAACGATATGAACTTCGTACGACGGATAGTTTTGATCCAGCAGCTCCGCGAGGGAACCGCGCAACGAAGGGTCACAACCACGAACTGCAAGAAGGATTGCCGCGTGCGGGCTGTAGCTGGTGTCGCCCGTCCAGCGATCTTTAAGTAGCCGAGCGAAGAAGACCGGAAATACAACCTGAAATACAGACATCAGCAGCAACAGCGCGGCGAATATGAGCGAAATCGCAATCATGTTTCCGGGGTGCCCTTGCCGTTTATTTCCGTTTGGACCGCGCAAGGTCCAGAAGTAATCCGGAGAAGCGGGGAAGGTCCAGCCAGAAGTCGAGATTGGCCCAGCCAAATGTTTTCGGGCTGACACCATTAGGTGTCAGCTTCCAGGTGGCGGTCGCGCCGGAAACTATATGCCTCCCACCGGCCAGTTCCTGGTTGCGTTTTGCTTCTGCACCGGTGACATAACATTCCATCCGGTTGCCTGAGATGTGGCCGTAGTCATGATTCTGATGTATGACGGTGACCTTCTGAGAAACGTCGATCACCGGCGTTCCGGCCCGTTTCGCGCTGGCGACCATCCAGTTGTCCCAGTTGCCCCGGCCGACAGCGAACGGCGGAATCGATCGGTACTGATCACGGGAGTAAGCAAAAAACTCTTTGCATACAATCGCAGCTTTGCTGCCGGACTTCCGGACGAGATTTCGAATCGTCTCTTCAACTGCGTCGTGTTCAAAGTCAATCTCTGACTCGATATCAATTTCTGTACGACGCCCGATCGCGACAAAGCTGCTTACTGAATCGCAGTTATCAATCTCGCTGATTGCCTGAACAAAGTCATTGAAAAGCATGACGTCGCAATTGCAATAGCAGAGGACCGGCGAGTCGCTTTTTTGTATCGCTTGCGAGAACGCCGAGCTGACGAGGGGAGTGCCGTGCTCGTTGGATTCCATGTCCGGAAAATGCCGGACTTCAAGCTCCATTGCTGTTTCAGCAACACCTTCTTCGTCGCCGAATAGAATGACGTCGACCTCAGGCGCGAGCCTCTTCCAGCTTTCAATCGCGTTGCGCTGGATGATTCCGGTATGACCGAAAAAGGGTTTGGGGATGGAGAAGACAGTGACCAGTGGTTGCGCTGCTGAAGCCTGTTCAGGAGCGCGATCATCCAGTGCGGTTTCCGGAAGACGCGGATTGTTTTGCTGATCTGTACTCACGGTGACATCCTTCACGCCCAGATCGCTGCTAGTTGTCGGTACCGGACTGTTGCGATCCGGATGAAATCAACCGCGCGGTCATCCCACCATCGTTTCAGGTTGAATGAAGGTTGCTCGGGGCGCCACCCACTCCAGACAGTGTGCTGATCCATGTACTCGATGAATTTTCGATGCAGTCTGTGATAAGGTCGCGCGTGCCAGGGTTTCCATTCTGTTGTGAAATGGATGATCGCCGGGTTTTTGCGCATCTCACGGAATTGTTCGCGGTCGAGTGGACTGTGTGTATCATCCGGGTAATCGAACGCATGAGCCCCCTGATTCCATCGCAACGGTAGAGCTTTCCAATTTCCTGAAAACGCCACATTCAAAGCGTACTGATCCCAGCACCATACGAACCTTCGATGTTTCCGAAGGATGTCGAGCAGACGTACGTGTATCTGTTCTTCGCGCCAGCGAGCCAGATTGATGACCATGACGCCGCTGTTGAAATACGGCTCCGCCGGGTCCAGGCCAAGCTGTTTCCAGTTGCGGATCGGTGAGAGGGCGGCCATGTACGGAGACGATTTTTTGAAGTTTGAGTCAGCTTTTCTCGCATCGACAAACGGGCAGGCGATATCGGGAACCGCAAGACAGTAGTTGCCTTCCAAATCTGTTTCCCACAGCTTGCAAAGGTCGTCCTGAACCAGGACGTCACTATCGAGGTAGATCAGTTTGTCAATTGAGTCGGGTAGAAGCCTGGCAGCCAGTAGACGCAGGTATGCCGTATGTGTGATGTGGTGCGAGGTCACAAGGTCTTCGACCAGGCCACGGTCCGGAACAATGACGTGCATGTCCACCGGCAGATCGTTCAACGTCTCCCGAAGCGCGTGCCAGCTTCCTTCAGAGAGCCCGCCATCCATCACCAGCACTCTCAATCTTGCCCCGACCCGCAAGTGAGAAGCCGCCGAATGCAACGTTACCGCGAGTGGTTTCACATAGTTCTCGTCAGCAGCGCACAACAGGACCGGATCAGCCGGATTGGCTGTCGTGTCGAGTGATTCGCGGATGTCGAGTTTCAACTGCTGCATGGCTTACTGTCTGGTATCTTCTCGCTGGTTGAAGCGTGCAAGCCAGTCCAGCACGCGCTGTCGGGCGCGGACGACCGGGCCGGCGATCGGATGATCGTGAATCTGATCAAAGATCCGATGAGCTTCTGACAACTCTGATTCTAGTTGATTGATTTCCGCTCGAAGAGAGTCAATTACTCTCCGCGAATGTGCTTCCTGCGATTGAAGTTCAGCCACGTCTGTGGTGTCAAAGCCCGCATAACCTGCATAGATACTCTGATGATTAAATTCACCTTCGATGGTGAGAGGCATGCCCAGCATCGCTGCAGGGAAGTGCAGTTCGTTGCCATCCGCTAGGTCAGCCACTTTCAGCATGCCCTTGATAAGTTCGACTAGCCGGTCTGTGGCTGTGGAAGCTGGTTCGATCAGTAGCGAATCGCGCAGCACATCGTTTTGAAACTGCATCCGCGTTGCATCGCCAGCGACAAGGCCTTCGAAGACCGGTGCGATTTGCGACTGGTTTCCGATATGCCAGGCGGCGGGGATGTAGTGAGGGTTGTTGTTGTATTCGAGCAGGGCAACAGGCAGTCGCAGCAGCATGGCTTCCAGCATTGCTGTTGAGGGGGTCGTAACTACTGCGTCGACTGACTTAAGAACATTGGCAAGATCTGTTCCGCAGAGATCCGTCAGTTGATTGTCAACTCCGATCGTTTCATCCATCCCGCGCGTCAGCCGCCAGATCAATTCGACTTTGCGTCCACCGATTTCCGGACATGCTTCAACGAACTTCTTTACATCCGTCAGCGCCCGCTTCGTGTTTTCGACCTGCTGTTCAGTAAAGCCGGGGAACTTGGCCGTCATGATCAGGATCCGGAACGGGTGTACCGATTGCCGTGGATCTGTCCCCGTATCCAGTTCCTTCCACCTGTTTGTAAGATTGTCGAGGCGCGGGATGCCTGTGATTTCTATCTTCGAGCCGTTTCCCCACGCCGCGAGCGTACGTGCCTGCGAATGTCCGATACAAGCAACTTTGTGTGAAAGGACAGGTCGCATCGTCCACGGGCAGGCCGGTTCATCGGGACGGTTTTCCCAGGCGTTCCGCCATTCAAGGATGCCGTCGATCATATAAAGCGTTGGAATATTCCGGCTTTTCAGCTCTTTGCA
Organism: Planctomycetota bacterium; assembly: GCA_039029995.1. Lineage (GTDB taxonomy): Bacteria > Planctomycetota > Planctomycetia > Pirellulales > Pirellulaceae > Mariniblastus. The sequence goes on along the minus strand of JBCCFB010000054.1, from coordinate 20,614 downwards.
GGTCTGCCGGAAACGATCAAAGTGTTCGCTGTAGAAGACCGCCAGATCGCCATGGTGAATACGGTCAATGGCTGCTGCGGGTTCGACGATTTCAAGATCGAATCCTGATGATTCAGACGCCTCAATAACCGGGGCTGCGTGATGAGCAACTTCTGCACTGGAACCGACGAAGTAGACTTTCTGCCTTTTCATACTTCCACCGCAGGATGTCTTTCTGGATTCCGATGGAGCGTGTTCTGATGCCGTGAAAGCGAACGCTGCTAGTCTTCGATTGCAACGTGCTGGCCATCATTGCGGGAACATAGGCGACGGAGCGTTTCCTCGTCGATGAAATGTTCGATGGACTGAACCGAGGCGTCAGCCATCACAAAGTTGCAAACCTGAGCGTGCGCACTGCCGAAGGCTGGAAGAGCTCCGGGCCCCGGTGCCGGATAGTTGTCACCCACCGAAAGTGGAAAACCGATTCCCCCGATTCGCATCGTTGTTCCGGGTTGGTCTCCGTTGTAAATGCAACCATCACCCCATCCACCGGGTTCGCCGAGAAAGCCGTCATTGACCGCTTTTTCACCGAAGATGAACGTGTTGGTTGTTCCATCAGTGATGCTGGAATGGCGATAGCGACCTTTGATCCGTGAAGTAAGCCTGCCGTCGAAAACGGGGTTATCGACCAATAGTCCGGAATTCATTACGCCATCAACCGGTGTTTCGAAATCCGCCCACTCGTCGTCCGGGAAGAAGTCAGAACTTCCAGCGTTGCCCGCGTAGTCTCCGCATGATCCGACCGGAGCTCCGGCAGGTTCACTTTGACTGATCTGATGGCCACGGCGGGAAGGGCAGATCATTACGTTCATCGGCGACTCAACCGCATCGGGTGATTGAACCGAGTAAGCCTGGTCAAGAAAGAACCGCTGGTAGACGTTTCCCATTTCAACGTGTGGCATCAGAAACACAGGCCACGCGAGAAACCCGTCAGCCGGACGGCTTGGCGGAAACATCCGATGGGAGTCCTCGTACATCGCCGCCGCCAGTCCAATCTGGCGCATGTTGTTCTTGCAACTGCTCCGGCGCGCGGATTCACGTACGGCTTGAACTGCCGGTAGCAACATACCGATGAGAATTCCGATAATGGCAATGACGACCAGCAGTTCTACCAGCGTGAATGCTGTACGACGATCCGAATTCTTTTGACTCGTTTTTGCTATTTGCATGCCAGAAACCGTATGCGGGACCGGAGCCTTTTCGCCGGAGGATCTCCGCGAAATTCGATGGTGGGAGATGAGACAGGAGTCGCTGCGGGCAACAATACCCACACCATCAGGTTAACTTTTCACACGGAAATGTACAACAAAACAGCCGTTTTGCCTGACCTTATGCGTGTTTAGGAGAACACCGATGGCTTTATTACCGCTTTAAGCTCACGATAGGCATGCTGGTCCGAAAATAACGATCGTCCGGTCTCAAACGCCCTTCGTTTCAGCTCATCCAGCAGGCGGGGGGAGCCCGCCAGTTCATCTATCGCATTGACGATCTGACGATCCGATTCGCATACCTGCACGATGGACATCTGGTCTTCCGGGGTGGAAATCGGCATCCCCGCGCTGCCTGCCGGGGTGGTCACGAGCGGCTTGCCGTACCAAAGGGCTTCGCAGTTCTTGATCTTCTTGCCGGTACCGAACTGAACGGGATTTACGATGACATCCACCTGATTGTAGAAGTCAACAGGATCGCCGACGAAGCCCGCCAGTTTCACATTCTGAAGCGGAAACTCTTTTGGAAAGTCACCGGGGATCTCCGAAGGTGTCTTTAGCCAGTTGCAGATATTGCCTGCGACAAGCAACTGCGCGTCGGGCTGACGCTGGAGAACCTCAGGCCAGACGCTGGCAAGGAAATTTGTCAACGCCGACCAGTTCGAAAAGTTGGTTGAGCCGAAATAGCCGACTGTGAACTTTTCACCCGGCCTTGTTTCAAACGAGTTCGACGGATTCATCGACTCCAGAGAATGGCCGGCGACGATCGTTCGGACTTCCGGAGTCATCTTGCGAATCGCAGCGGCCTCATCCTCCTGAATTGCGATGACGATATCGCACCTGCGAAACTCTGCTGCTTCCTCCTCACTACTGATTTCCAGCCAGTGCTCAAACCCGTTGTCGGCAAACTGCCTTGCGCGGCTGTGCAACAGGTCATGAGTATCCAGCATCACGCAGATGTCATCCCGCTGATTGCTTTTCAAGCCGTTAAGGAGGTACGTCATTTTGACGTATTCGACCAATACAAATTGCGGCTCAATGTCAGCCACCAGATCTGCGAACTGACGGGATGCCCATGGCCAGCGGAAGTCCTTCAGTGTCAGCGGGCCGCTGTCTGACGAACTGCCTGTCCCCAGCCAGGATTTCAACATGTGAACCGTTCCGGCAGCATGCCATGCCGCTCGACGGAGAATCCCTCGCGGCGGTGTATCCGAATATCGCGCATGAACGGTGTAGGCTTCTCGCTTGATAGACTGCTCGTCTGTTTCTGTCAGCTGCCCGGGATAGAAGACGTGGATCGAAATGCCGTTGGCATGAAAGAAATTACACAGCGCGGAAATCCGCTGCCAGGCACCGGTCGATTTGCGCCAGAATGGTTCGTCTGTCGCGATGAGCAGAATTGGAGACTTCAAAGCAAACTATCCTGCTAGAACGGCCAGTGTTCGCCGATTGCCTCTGCTTGAATTCCCGTGAGTTTCTGTACTCCCTGCCTTGCCAGTACCAGCAACGCCTGAAGCTCTTCCTCACTGAACGTCGATTCCTCGCCCGTCCCCTGAACCTCCACAAACCTGCCTTTGCCGGTCATCACGACGTTCATATCAACAGACGCCGCGAAATCCATCGGATAATCGAGGTCTGCAACTGGCACACCGTCAACGATTCCGACACTGATGGCGGCAAGGCTGTCGCGCAGCGGATAGACATCAGGGTTGGGCAGTTCGTCGCGGATGTTGTTGATCGCATCCACCAGAGCGATAAAACCGCCCGTGATGCTCGCCGTACGGGTGCCGCCATCGGCTTCGAGAACGTCGCAGTCGACGGTTATCTGCTGCGGTCCGAGGGCTTCAAGATCCGCAACGGCTCTCATCGAACGGCCAATTAATCTCTGGATTTCGGTTGTCCGTCCGTCGACTTTCTTGCGATCACGACGTTTTCGCGGGCTGGTACTGCCGGGCAGCATGTTGTACTCCGCAGTGATCCATCCTTTACCGCTTTCCTCCATCCACGGAGGCACGTTGGTCTCGACACTGGCGGTGCAAAGGACGACGGTTCCGCCACAGCGATAAAGAACGCTGCCGGGGGTCTTACTGGTGAAGCCGCGCTGGACTTCCACGTCACGAATTTCAGATGGAGATCGACTCATTGCTTTCCCGCAGGGTCCGGATGAAACATCAGCCAGAATACCGGTTTCGCAAAGCGGCGAACAGACGCGGTACAGAACCCGCCGTCCGGGTCATGAGGATGCGAGGCAGGTGGGCCGAGTTGAAAAGTCGTCAGAACCCTTAAAGAAGGTCCGCTAACCGTCACAGTCGTTGTGACTCAGTTCACGCATCAGCTCATTCAACGAATCCGAAACAACGTTGTTGCACGGTATCGCGCGTAGCCTACATTTCTCCAACTTGTACCTATCGATCGGGTTTACCCGCCTCGGGGGAACCTCCCTCCATTCGATGTGATTGAGGCAATGATTATGCAAAACAAGGAATTTGTGGACTACTTCGAAGTGCTCGAAATCAGTCCCAATGCGTCACGCCAGACCATCGACCGGATTTTCCGGCATCTGGCGAAGAAGTATCATCCGGACACGACCGGTTCAGCGGACAACAAGAAGTTTGCTCAGCTTGTCGAAGCCTACGAGACGTTGTGCGATCCGGAGCGGCGCGCAAGTTACGACACAGAATACAATCGCCAGCAGGCTCGCAAAGCTGACTTGATGGAGGAAGCCGGCTATGCAGACAAAGATACCGAGGACAGGCACAAGCTGCTTTCTTTGTTCTACGCGCAGCGACGAAAGGATATGAGAAATCCCGGAATCGGGATCGCTACGCTCGAGCATATGATGCGACTTCCAACTGATGTACTTGATTTCCATCTCTGGTACTTCCGCGAAAACGGATGGATTCAGAGGGAAGAGGCCGGGCCGCTTTCGATTACAGCGGCGGGCGTGGATAAAATTGAAAAGAACATCAAAGAGTTCGAAGGCGAGCGTCTCAAACGGATTACGACTGACTTCCAGCCGCACTCTGTCGACGCCAGGGGAAATGGCCACCCGGACGATGGTCCGGCGCTGGTCAGGCCACAAAGCGCTGTGTAACCGCAATTTGGATCGCGTTTACTCCTGAACTTGATCCATCAGCCAAACCACGAGCCCCTTCTGGGCATGCAATCTGTTGTCCGCCTGCTCAATCACGGCACTGTCAGGACTGTCAATTACACTCGACGTGACCTCTTCACCTCGCCTGGCAGGCAGGCAATGCAGCAGTCTGGCGCCATCGGCAGCAACTTTGAACAGTTCTTCGTTCACTTGATAATCGGCGAGATCCTTAACTCGTTTTTCATTCTCTGCCTCCTGCCCCATGCTTGTCCATACATCGGTGTAGATGAAGGAAGCATTCTCAACCGCTGCTCGTGGATCGTCAGTCTGAGAGATAAAGTCGTTTCCTGATTCCACGTTGAGACTGCTGATAAAGGACGATTCGAACTGATAGCCGGCAGGTGCTGCAATGTTCAGACGAATTCCAAGCCTGCTGCAACATACGGCGAGACTGTAAGCCACATTGTTCGCGTCGCCGACGTAGGTGATCAGTGTTTCCTGCGGTGAGTCACATAGCTCCATTACCGTCATTACGTCAGCTAACGCCTGACACGGATGCGAAACATCAGTCAGGCCGTTGATGATCGGACACTGACTGAATTGTGCAGCCTCGACGACGTCGTTGTGATTTTTTGCGCGGATCACGAGTAAGTCGAGGTAGCCCGTCAATATCGGCATGAAGTCCTGCACAGGTTCACGGGTGTTCCAGCCCACATCGCCCGAAAGAAACATCGTTGATCCGGCCATCTGGTTGAACAGTGTCTCAAAGCTGACGCGTGTGCGCAGTGAGGGTTTTTGAAACAACAGGCCCATCGTTTTCTGTTGCATCAACGGTTCGCGTTCACCGTCCCTGAGTTGTTGCTTCAGCTTGATGGATAGATCGAGAACTGTCCGGATTTCGTCAGCCGTCAGATCAAACAATGAAATGACATGTCTCACAGCAAAATCTCCGTATCGAATAGACCGTAGTCGAATCAGCAGTAATGCCGCCGCGCTATAAATCGGAACTCAGGAAATCGGAACTCAGGCGTCAGCGGAAATGACCGTTCCGATCCCGCTTGTCGTATAGACTTCGAGCAGCAACGAATGACGTAATCTGCCATCGATGATATGCACCTTGTTGACCCCTCTCTGGAGGGTCTCCAGGCACCCTTCCACCTTCGGAATCATGCCACCCTTTATCGTGCCGTCGGCAATCAACATTTTTGCTTCGGATACGGTCATCGAGGAGATCAATGAATCAGGATCGTCTGCATCACGAAGAACACCGGGAATGTCACTCAGCACGACAAGTTTGTCAGCCGATAATTCCTCTGCGAGTTTGGACGCGGCCGTGTCAGCGTTTACGTTCAGCTTCTGGCCATCGGTTGATTCGCACATGGACGGGATAAATGGCGTCTGTCCCGCGTAGCAAAGGTTGTCAATGACGAGCCGGTCGACACGCGAAACGGTGCCGACGTGGCCCAGATCCAGAGCGTTTCCATTTTCGTCGTTCAGTCGCAGTTTTTCGCCGAACAGGACAGGGGTGGATTCGAAATTCAGCGTCATCGCGCGACCGCCGATTTTTTCGAATTCACCGGCGAGGTACTCGTTGACATCTTTGGCCAGTACACGCTCAACAATTTCCAGCGTGGCGTCATCAGTGACACGTCTACCTTGAATGAAGTGCGGCTCGATGCCTGCCTCTTCCATAGCAGCACTGATTCTGGATCCGCCGCCATGTACTACAACCGGCCGCATGCCGACGGTTTCCATGAAGTGGATGTCCATCAACGTGTGATGGAGTTGTTCGGAATCGTCCAGCAATGAACCGCCGAATTTGATAACCGTTGTTTTGTCACGAAAAGTCCTGATCCAGCCCAGTGCTTCGATCAATGTGTCAGCTTTTGCTATCGCTTCGTGCACGGCTGAATCCTGTCCTGCGGCAAATTTGTAGTATCAAAATCAAATAGAAACGGACGATTCCGTCCTGCGGAATCGTCCCTTGAAACGATGATCTTAAGTCATCACTGAGTGAACAGGCAATGCTGGGAGCCGGGCGGAACTGTCGCCCCGCATTTGACGCGTGATCGTTGACGATTCGCGACTGCCGGAAGAAGTCAAACGACCGATTCGGGTTGGCGAACACCATGCTCTGCGACGATCTGGCCCCACTCACGCGCGATGATTTCTACTGAGTCTCTGATCTGCTGCTCGGAATGGATTGCAGTCATGAAAATCCTGACACGCGCCTGATGTTCAGAAACTGCAGGGTGCAGAATCGGCTGGGCGTTTATCCCGTTGCGGAACAGCGCTTCTGACAGACGCAATGCACGGCTCGAACTGAGTGTCAGGATAGGAATGATCGGAGTACCGGGGATGCTCAATCCGGTATCCAGTCCGGCTTCTTTTGCCAGAGCAAGGAACAGGCTTGAATTCTCCTGCAGCTGCGTGACCCGTTCAGGATGTCTTTTCAACATCTCGAGCGAACCAAGTGCCGCTCCCGCATTCGCTGGAGGCATCCCCGCAGCGAAAACGTAGCCGGGAGTTGTGTAGCGCAGGTACTCAATCAGCTTGTGGGTTCCACCAATAAATCCACCGCAACTGCCGAACGACTTGCTTAACGTTCCCATCCAGCATTCAACATCGGTGCGTTCGACGTTGTAGACTTCCGCCAGGCCGCGACCGGTCTTTCCAAGGGTCCCGATTGAATGCGCTTCGTCGACAAACAACCAGGCTTTGTGGCGGTTTTTGACTTCCACGAACTTCCGCAGGTCGGGGTAGTCACCATCCATGCTGTAAAGCCCTTCAATGGCGATCAGCACGCGTCGGTACAACCGTCGGTCTTCCTCCAGCAGTGAATCAAGGTGCTTGAAGTCGTTGTGTTCGAACTGGCGGCGACGAGCTCCTGAAAGCAAAGCGCCTTGAATGATGCTGTTGTGAGCGAGGCTGTCATGAATGATCAGATCGCCCGGCCCCAGCAAATGGCCGATGACAGATTCGTTGGTCGCATGGCCTCCGGGGAAGGTGATAACGTCTTCAACCCCGAGGAACTCAGCAAGCCGGGATTCGAGCTGTTTGTGCAACAGCTTTTCACCCGAAACGATCCGGCTGGCGGAAACTGAGGTGCCGTACTGATCGATTGCCTGTCGCGCCGCTTCGCTGACTGTCTCTTCTCCGGAGAAACCGAGATAGTTGTAGCTGGCAAATGAGATCAGCTCGCGTCCTTCAATGGTAGTCGTGTCGCCGATCTTACCTTCGTGGACGCTGAAAAACGGATTGCGTAGCTTGGTTGATTCCAGCAAACGCTTGAGGCGGTTAAGCCGTACGTACTCAGGCATCTTTTCAAGCTGGTAGTACGACTCGGGAATCTCGCCTTTCACCTTCCGGCGATCGGACGCACGATTGAGCTGCTGGTAGTCCTTGACTGCCAGTTCTGTACCGATGTGGTCTTCAATCGCCTGAGCGACTTCCCGCACGGTCTCGACCTCTTGAAGCACCTCCTCTGGAAGCTGGCCTCCGAAGGTCGTGCAAAGGTGAGACGCGATATCTGTTCTTGCAAGGGAATCGAGACCAAGGTGAACGATGTTGGTATCGATGCCGACTGACTTCGCCTCTTCGCGGCCGACATGTTTGACGTAGAAGATTACGGCTTCGACAACAGTAGGAGACAGGCCCTGCAGATCTTCCTGTGTCCATTCAACTTGACCGTTTCTCTCGACGGCAGGAACGGAGTCCTTGTCCTCGTTTTCATTGCCGATCTCGTCCCATGCGACCCAGCGGTCAATTTCCCGCAGCTCATTCTTGAGGAATTTGTTACGGCAGGCGTGCCGCTGGATTTTTCCACTGGATGTTTTCGGAATGCTGTGAGCGCGGACAAGTACAACCGCTCGCGGCGGCAGGTCATGTTCATCCGCTACCGCAGAGCGAATTTTGTTGATGACGTTGTCCCACGTTTCGTGGCCCGCATTTCGTTTTACTTCACAGACAACAACGAGATGTTCACCGTCCCAGCGATCAATCGAAAATGCAGCTGAGCCACCGGAGTTGATTCGTTCGTCACACGATTCGACGGTTGCTTCGATGTCCTGCGGATAGCGGTTGACTCCGCGGACAATGATCATGTCCTTCAGACGACCGGAAACGAAAAGTTCGCCCTTGTCGATAAATCCGAGATCACCCGAGCGGATGTAGTTCTTGCCGTTGTCCGGTGACAGTCTCGCATGGAAAGTCTCACGGGTGGCTTCCGGCTTGCCCCAGTATCCCTGTCCTCCACTGGGGCTGTTGATCCAGATTTCACCGATCTTGTTTTCCGGAAGCACGCGGCGTGTTTCCGGATTTACGATCAATACTTCCTCTTCACCAATGACCTGCCCGCAACCGACCAGTTGCTTGGCATTACGGTGATTGCTGGTGACATGCTCGACATGGTGCTGAACCAGAGCGTGTTTGTCGTAGGTCCTGACAACCGGCGGGTCGTTTCTTTTTCCACCGGTGACAATCAGCGTTGTTTCCGCCATGCCGTAGCAGGGATAGAACGCTTCGTGGCGGAAACCATACGGCTCAAACTTGCGCGTGAAGGCTTCCATCGTATCTGCACGTACCGGCTCTGCCCCGTTGAACGCAGTTGCCCAGGTCGAAAGATCGAGGCCTTCGCACTGCTCTTCGGTAATCTTGTCGATACACAGAGCGTAGGCGAAGTTCGGACCACCTGCCTCCGTACAGCGGTACGTCGAAATCGTCTGCAACCAGCGGATTGGCTTCGTCAAAAACGTGATGGGCGACATCAGGTTGGCGGTGTAGCCCATGAACATCGGCGTCAGTGTTCCACCGATCAGTCCCATGTCGTGATACAGCGGCAACCAGTTGCACACCGCGTTGGTGCGCGACATCTGGAAGGCCGTCGAGATCATGTTGCAGTTCGCAAACAGGTTCTGATGCGTCAGCATCACACCTTTCGGATCGCCGGTCGAGCCTGACGTATATTGAATAAGCGCAAGTGAATCGAGGTCGATGCCCGGATCAACCCAGTGATCAGCCATATCGTCCCGGATCAAATCAGTGCTGACCCATGGGATTTCGTACAGTGGACCGACACGCTCAGTGCCTGGAATTTTCCGGCTGGCAACTGAATCGACGGTCAGGCAGACGGCGGCATTGGCATCGCGGGTGATTGCATTGATCCGGCCCATGTTCCGGTTTCGTCTCGGCGGATACATGGGGACCGGCGTTATCCCTGCGCAATGGCAGCCGAAAAAAGCCGCGATGAACTCGAGGCTCGGGGTATACATCATCAAAGCGCGCTGGCCTGAATAGCCTTTGGCCATCAGATGCGCGGCAATCGCACGTGCGCGTCTGAACAGCTCGCTGTAGGTGAACTCGACGAATTCTTCTTCGCCATCGTCACTCGCTACCTTTTCGTGGAAACGGTAGGCAACTTCATCCCCGATGTTTTCCGACCAGAAGCGGATACGGTCCACGAAATGGGTATCCGGTGGAGACCATGGGGCAAAAATATCAACTTTATTCACGTGGCTTCAACTCCGCAGTCAATGCACCCGATCCGGCAGGAGTGAACGGGAGAAATCCGGACGAGCGCCCTTGGCTCTAATCCGGCTGTACCTGAAACATCAATTAGGAAGTAAACAGTCTGGTCTATTACTCGACATCCGCCTGGCGCCTTGATGACTGCTTGATTCGCGCCTGAATTTTCAAACCTGTTTTACCAGGACGGATTATAGCAGATGCACCCTTCCCGTAAGCGCCGTAAAACCCGTTCAAGCCCGCTGAATAACCGGCATTCGGACCGCAATTCAACTGGAAAACGAGTGATATCGAAGGTTTACGCCTCTGAGGTGTCTGTACCGCATGAAACCGCTTTCCTGTCACACGATTTTTCCGTAAATCTTAAGGTCGGACATTCCGCCTGAACCGCATATTCTCACTCTGCGTAATTGACTTCGATAGCTTTTCGACAATCATGGAAGTATCAACTTTATCGGACCTCACACTCCCCTTCCTTGTCCGATGATTACGCAGCGGATTTCGCTGTGTTGAGTTGTACCTTTTCCTACTTTCCTTACCTACTCTGAAGCCGGCACGAGCACACTGCACGTCAGTGTTTGTTTGAGTCAACATTACAACAAGATGTCACAACTAGATTCTATTTCTACATTGGATGCGGTCCCGCAACAGATTCCGGTTCGAACACCGGTTGTCAAACACTGTCGTTCTTGTTTTCGCAAGGATATTCATCGGCGCGTTCCCATTCCGCCGTTCATTTTCGGATTCCTGCTCGTTGCGACATGCGGACTGATTCTGTTCGTGAAGCCCTCACGTTGCGTTTGCTGTGGTAACACGCGGATCTTCTAGTCGTCGCGGCCTACCTCTGCACTTGTAACCTGTTGGTACACTCCGTTGCACGCCGTCGGTTGCCGGTAGAGTGTCGGGCTGCGCCATGCTCAACTATGCCATGCTCAACTACGCCCGCTCAAGATGCTCGAGCTGAGCCAGGTTTTGTGCTCAGCCTGGTCTGGCTTTGTCGGGCCACAGCTGTTGCTCGCATGTTCGTGGCAGGTTTCGAAATGACTGGCCCGCGCTACATCAAACGGTATTTGTCGAGCAGGCGTCTACGGCGTTCATCCAGGTGCTCGTCCAGGCGCATGGCCGGCTGAATTTGTGTCGCATCGTAGTAGCCGATAATCTGTTCACCCTGCCGTACCTCGTAGATGATCTTCTGCCGGATTCGCTCCCATCTCATTTCGGTGATGACTCCGATTCTGGGATCATATCTTCCCATCTGGGAGCGGACCTCGATCTGGTCATTGACTTCGTAGAGGTCTGATTCGACTTCCAGCCACATGGTCGGCTTTACGCGAATATAGAAATCGGCGTATAGCAGGATCGAGTATACGGAATCGTATTCCTCGCGCCGGAACACCCGATTGCCCGGAATCATAGATTTGCAGGTTTCAACGTCATCGGGATGAATCCAGTCATCCCCTTCCTGCGGCCACCAGAGGTAGACGCCGTACTTTGCTTCCTGCTTGAGATCCGGTAATTCAAAGTCGTTGGCCGGAACCGGTTCACTGGATAGAAACGGATCCGGCTTGTCGTTGTTTTCTGGATTTCGTCCGGAACTCATTGTTTACTCGAAAGAGAAGGCTGGCCGCGACCAAAGCTGCCGCAGCCCTACCAGACTACATTCGGGCGAGCATGGCAATCAAGTCTGCGGTACGGGCGCTGTAGCCCCATTCGTTGTCGTACCAGCTGATTACTTTGATCAGATTGCCCGGCCCGTCAAGATTCTTGGTCATCGGTGCCGCGAAAATCGAGCTGTGCGGATCGTCGATGATATCAGTCGATACCAGCGGGTCTTCGCTGTAGCAAAGAACACCTTTGAGTGGTCCTTCTGCAGCAGCTTTCATTGCGGCGTTGATCTCTTCTGCACTGCAGGCTTTGTCCATTGAGCAGACGAGGTCAACAACACTGCCGGTGGGAACCGGAACACGCATTGCCATCCCGGTCAGTTTACCTTTGAGTTCGGGAATCACCAGGCCGACCGCCTCCGCGGCTCCTGTAGAAGTCGGGATGATATTCATCGCAGCCGCACGTGCGCGATAAAGGTCACTATGAGGTGTGTCCAGAATTCTCTGATCGTTCGTGTAGGCGTGGATCGTTGTCATCAAACCGGAAGCGATGCCCCAGTTGTCATTGAGCACCTTGGCAACCGGAGCCAGGCAGTTCGTAGTGCAACTGGCATTTGAGATGCAGGTCATCTCCGGAGTCAGCAGATTGTCATTGACGCCGATCACGCATGTCAGATCCGGAGCATCCTTTGCCGGCGCGCTGATGACAACTTTCTTGGCCCCTGCTGCAAGATGCGAATCATATCCGGCTTTGCCGTCTTTCGCTCTGGAGCGGAAAACCCCCGTGCTTTCAACAACGACATCGATGTCAAGGTCGCCCCAGGGAAGTTGAGCCGGATCACGCTCTTCGTAGACACGGATCTTTCTGCCGTCTACGGTGATCGACTCATCATCGTAGGTGACCTCGCCCGGATATCGACCGTGAATGCTGTCGTACTTCAGCAGCGTCGCAAGCGTTTGATTGTCAGTCAGATCATTAACCGCAACGACTTCAAAGTCTGCGCCGCGGCTCATGAGGATACGGAATGTAACGCGGCCGATGCGGCCGAACCCGTTAATTGCAACTCGAATCGCCACAATCGAACTCCTGTATTTTCGTTTCTTTATCTTGTATTCTGCCGGCCGGTTTGCGTATCGATCGGGCCGGTCTTCGGACGCTGTAGCCCGTAGGACATTCGCGACGATAACAAATCACGGCACAGGGACAAGTGGTAAGGCGGTCTGACGTTCAGCGAATCGTTAATCGTCCGGCTAAACAGTCCGGTTAGGCAACCTTCAACAGCGACAATTGGACCGGTGTGGTACTGTTGTGACCGGTATATCAGCCAATCATCCCGAATTACATGGTTATGGCTTTCAACTGGCGAATCGGAAAAGGGCTCACCGACGGGACCGGGGATTACGTAGCCAGTGCCCGGATCGCCGGCGGCTACGACGAATTTCTGGCCGACGATCCCCTCGACGCCCTGGATCGGTCCGTTCTTAAGTCAGTTTTTCCCGCGCTCGACCACAGTGAAACGGTTTCGATTGTCGACTTCGGGTGTGGCACCGGCAGGTGTTCTTTGCCACTGATAGCCCGCGGATACGCTGTGGTCGGCGTGGACCTTTCCAGCCACATGCTTTCCCGGTTTTCAAGCAAGCTGAAGGCTCAGGCTGCCGACGCCACCGCAATTTCGCGGTGCAGTCTCGTTCGTTCAAATCTCGTTGAGCTCGACGGGCTGGGAAATGCTACGGTCGATCATGGCATCTGCATGTTCAGTACCCTCGGGATGATAAATGGCCGGGACAACCGGCAGGCGTTTCTGGAGCACGCCGCAAGGGTCATCAAACCAGATGGAACTCTGGTCGTTCATGCTCACAACTTCTGGTACCAGACCAGGGCCGCCGGTGGAAAAAAGTGGCTATTGAAAAGCCTCTTTGATTCGGCGCGTGGCAGAATTGAACTGGGAGACCGTTATTCGAATTACCGCGGCATCAAAGGAATGTTCATTCACAGTTTTCGCGCCAACGAGTTGAACTCCGCGTTAGGCAAAGCGGGGTTCAATGTCGAGAGATGGTATCCCGTTCGGAGCGATTCGTCCGGAACAAATCTGTCAGAATCGGCATGGCATCGCAGTGGGATGGACATGTCGGCCATCGGCTGGGTCGTTGTTTGTCGCAACTTGTAATTGATCCGGTCCTCTAAATGCAGCCAGCGAAGATGAGGTTCAGGGAGTGGGTTATCGAAGATCGTTCAACGCTTCTCGTGCCCGCTCCATGACAGGTGAGTCAGGCAGCGTTGCCCCGCAGAAGTACTGGGTCGATGCGGCAAGCATATGGGGCTTCCAGTTATTAGAGACCAGTGGAAGGTCTTCCATGACCGCGGCCGCGAATTTGTATCGATGCGCCTCGTCACCCTTGGCATAGACCAGCCGCCTCGCTGCGCGAAGAAATCCGCGGTGGTCATTGAACCGGCTGGCAAAACTCAAAGCTTGTGATGCAGCGGCATGCGGCTCAGTTGAAACGACATCCAGAATCGCCTCTGTTGCCTCGGTTTCTCCTGCCGCGATTTCTACAGGCTCTATTGCGAGTAGATCACGTTCGGGAAACGGAGTTCCGCGCGTTTGTTCACGCTCTTTGAGAAATGGAATGAAGTGGCATACAAACCCGACGCCTTGCAAAAGTAGCAGTAGCCGCGTCTCAGTACCTGAGGCCTGGGTAAAGGCGTAGTGAACTGCATTGGAAGCTGTGATACCGTGCATTGAGCCGATGTTGGAAACACGCAGAATGATCTCACCCGCCGCAAGGTGAACCGCGTCCCAGACACTCTGAGCCTCGATGGCTCCGGAAACAAGTTCGTCGACGACCAGTGTGGCTGCGGCCTGATGATCACCGGTTCTGATCAGCGGGACAAGTTTTCGGACGAATGCGGGGTCAGATCTTTCGCCTGCCCAGTTCATCGGGAGCCGGTCTGAGTGCGCTCGTGCGAGCTCAAGATTGCTGTTGTAACACTGATTCTCCATTGAGAAGATTCCTGACCCGTGGTAGCTGGCCAGCGATGAACCTAGCGATCTCAACGTCGGTTCCGCGTACTGCCAGCCGATTGTCTGCAAGGTCCGCCATGCATTGGCCATGTAGATCGCTTTGTGACCAAGCGGGATGAAATCTCTGGCTGCCAGCCGCCAGAGGGGCTCGGCGACTTCTGCTGCACCTCGCGTTCGAACCAGTGTTACCATCGCCCGCTCGATTCGCTCTGAATCAAACTCGATGCAACCTTGTTCGAGTTCATCGAACGGCCTGGATAACTCTGGAAGCTCCGAAGCAAACGGCTTCATCGGTTTAATCTGCCGCCCGCCTTCCTGAACCCGTTTGAAATAGTCAATTGCCCAGAACATCGGCAACAGCCTCTGGTCAATACTCGAATCCAGGCCAAGCTGGTGAGCTGAATGGACGACGAATACAGTGTGCAGGTTACCGCCGACCTGTGCAGAGTCGATGTTGCGAATGCCCGCCAGGAACAATGTACTCATCAGCTGTCGATACGACATGCCTGAGTTCATCTGCTGAACGAATGTGCCAAAACAATCCTCGCGAGGCGTATCCTCCAGAAGCCGTACGTACGGTTCTATTTCGTCACGATAGTTAATCAGATCGTCTGGGACAAAATGGCCGCGGCCTCCGTATGAGTCGGCGAACAGCCTCTGTAGACCGGAGGAACCGACAAGTGCCGATCCGGCAACCGCTCCGATGAACTGGCGTCGAGTGCTGCTTCTTTTTCTGCCCTGGCTTTGCGTGTCGCGCTGGCTTTTTTTCATGATTGTCCCTGTCGATCTTGTACTCATCGAGAAAGGTAACGCCGATTATTCGCCGGAAGTGTTTAATACTGCTTGATAACGATAACGGGACTTCGATGCTTCGCAAATTTTGCGGCTGCTTTGGTGCGTCGATGCGATCGTTCCGGGAGCAAGGGTAACCGAGACGGCACGCCAGTGAGGTGTTTTGCTTTGGCGAAAGCGTTATCATCGTATTGGTAGATAGGTTGCATTAGATATTCAAATATGAGTTAGCTATGGCACTTTGGTCACAACTGTTCGGTGGCGGTCATAAACACACAGAAGACACGCCTGAAGAAATTCGCGAGGCAATCGCGTCCGGCAAAGCCGTGATGCTTGATGTTCGTAGCGTTGAGGAGTACGAGGCAGGACATCTAAAAGACGTCATCTTTGTACCGATCACGGACCTTAAAGCTCTTCCCGATGGCACGAAGAACCTGGGGCAGCTCGATCCGGCGAAGATCGTCTACTGCCACTGAAAGGCTGGTGGAAGAGCCGTAGTTGCGGCTCAGATTCTTCAGCCGATGGGCTATGAAGTCAGAACCATCCAGCACAGCTTTGAGAAACTGGTTCAACTTGGTTTTGAACCTGAAGCCTGATCCTCTTTTTGACGCACACGATACGAGAAAGTCAGAACATGTCGAGGCGAGAACAACTGGAATCCATGCTCGCGGATTCACCGGACGATACATTTCTTCGATACGCGCTCGCGATGGAATGGGGGGCTGAAGGCGACGACGAAAAAGGTGTGGAGATTTTCCGCGCTCTGATGGCCGATGCGCCACCGTACGTTCCGGCTTTCTTTATGTGCGGACAGTCGCTCGTACGTCTGGACCGGAATGAAGAGGCGAAAGAAGTGTTGACGGCTGGAATCGGTCAGGCACGTGAACAGAATGACCTGCATGCGGCCGGAGAAATGACAGAGTTTCTCGCATCGATTGAATAGCGATCTAGTTGCCTGATTCCGATAACGCTTCCAGCTGCCCGCAGGCCAGGCCGGACCTGATCAGATGTGCCACCCATGCAGGCGATTTCGCCGAACCCCGTTTCAGTCTGTATGCGAAAGACTCATACAACGACTGAAATTTCAGGCGTGTCTTTCGCGTTGTCCATGGCTCGCCTTTTCTGACCAATGCTCTCCCCTGCCCCGCAAAATATTCGTGCACGAACTGTTCTGATTGACGTTCGGCGGTAATGACGTGGCGAACACGACATCCGGGCAGCCAGCCACCCTTATGTCCGGCGGAGAGAACTCTGCGCAGTAAATCAAGTTCGTCTTCTCCCGTTACGTTTGAACCTTTGCGCCCGAGTCCGACGTCAAACGGAAAAAGTTTTTGTATCGCCGTCCTGATCGCGAAGTTGGCTCCATAGGGGAGAAGGCTCTCTGAAAATCGAACGGGCTTGTCTCCGAGTTCCCGTCTGGCAAAGCAACCGCTAAGCACATCCATGTTTTCATTGATCCATTCAGGAGCTGGCGGATCGAATATGGGCTCGATCGGACCTCCCCAGAAGGCATCATTGCTTTCCCGATAGGCGGCGGCGTAGCCGGTAATCCAGTCGGTAGAGACCAGCACGTCGTCGTCGGTCCAGATCAACAGATCCCCGTCGGCTTCAACGATGGCTTTGTTGCGCGCAAAGGTGTGACCCTGCTGCGGCTCATCAACCAGCTTGACGTCTATTCCGGTCAACGAGTTCACGACATCCGAAGTCCTGTCCGTTGAATTGTTGTTGACCACGATAATGCGGACATCACATCCGGAAGGCTTGACGCATGCTGCGATCGAATTCAGCGTGTTTTGAAGAAGCTCGGCGCGATTGAAAGTGCAGATAGCGATGTCGATCTTCATGAAGTCGCTCTCTCCGGAGAGGAGACCGGTCGGGCATTTTACAATCAGACCGTAGCGCTGCCCGCGTTCGCATCTTTCGCAGGGCAGATGCTTTTGATCTGTTCCGCAAACTCGTGAACCGGGTCACGCGGGTAACGTTCGCGGATATGTGTACCTGCAAGTTGTCCCATTTCCTTCCATTGCTCCCTTTTTTCCCAGGCTCGTTCCAGAACCCGGTCCAGCAGGTCAATGGTTGCTCCTTCAGCGATGAATCCTGATTCACCGTCGTCCATCAATTCGCGGTTGCGTCCAATGTCCGTTGAGATTGCCATTCGATTGCACAGCATCGCTTCGATGACAACCAGCGGTGCACCTTCATAACGGGACGGAAGCAATAGCGCATGATTCTCCTCCCAGATCTCTTCCACTGAATCGACAAATCCGGCAAACCTCAGCCGGTCCTGCAGGCCATGGATTCGAATCAATTCTTCAAGCTGTGCCTTATTGCCCTGGTCATGGCCGTAAAAAGAAACTTGAACAGGACGGTTTCGCCAGTGGTCTCGTCGAAGGACGTCAACGATCAGATCCTGGCCTTTGGACTGGAAGTGGATTCTGCCGACGCAGGCGATTTTGAATATCGGATCGGTGGAAGGCCACGAAGGATCAGCATCGTAGTCGACGTTGAACGGGTTGGCCACGATGTGAGCATTTTCCAGCTGCATCGCGATATTGGTTTCAACTTTGTGCTGATTCTCTTCGGACACGAACAGCACTTTCTCTGCACCCGCGTACCAGCGCCGGTAATCGTCCAGTTTGTCACCGTGGATGAAAAAGAAATTGCTCGCACATTGAACGTTGATGGCGTACGGGATTCCTTTCGCCAGAAGTTTGTCGGCGACGGGAATCTGGTCAGGGTGATAGCCGAGGGTGATCATGACGGCATCCGGATTTGCAGCCTCAAGCCATCCTTCATTCGGATCGTGTTTTCCATTGTGGAGACCGAGCATGTTTTTGATTTCTGCGATCTTCTTTTTGATTCCCGGCTGCATCGGGCGATTGCGCAACCAGAGTTCGGCTCCTTCGCTTTCCAGCTCAAGCAGTGTTTTGGGAGTGGTCGGCCACCACTTGTAGTTCACAGCGATCTGATGCCCCTGCCGTTGCAGTTTCCGCGCCGCGCGGTGCCATAGCACTTCGCTGCCCCCCCAGGGCATGCCGGACATACAGGAGTAAAAGCCGAATTTCACGATGGGTCTCTT
Organism: Planctomycetota bacterium; assembly: GCA_039029995.1. GTDB lineage: Bacteria > Planctomycetota > Planctomycetia > Pirellulales > Pirellulaceae > Mariniblastus. Next base: position 2,252 of record JBCCFB010000054.1, on the reverse strand, counting down.
GGTTCGTGGTTTGCGGTGAATGGAGTTCGAGGCTGTATTGCCGGTTAGCCCGCGGCGGCAGCGGGAGGGCGACCGGATTTCCCGGCGGTATCGTCAAACGATGGACGCTCGTCTTTGTAATGATCGAGAGCGAACTGGTAGACACACTTTAACAGTGGATAATCGTCGTAGAATTTCTGGCGAAGGTACTCAGGCACCGGCTCGTCATAATTCGACACATTCATGACCGGCAATTCAGTTTGCGGTTTGCCTAGCAGGCTGCCGAGCATGTCGATCGAGATCTGTAGATCCTCGAATACACCGATGTAGACGAACTGCTCGCCCAGAACTTTTTCATAGTTGTCCAGTGTCACGTTCTGCGGCAGGTGATCGAACAACCAGTAGGGGTACGCACTGACGTACGACTCAACGGTTGGAAACTGATCGCGAATGTCAACCTGTTCGCCGCGAAACCAGAACTCACCGTTGATGCTTCTACCTTTCGCGAAAAAGTACATCGACACGACGAGCTCGAACGGGTCGCGAAGGATGGTGAAGTACTGATCGATTTCCGGATAGAAGTAGGGAAGCCCGTAGCCGCGGCCGTGATTGAAGTGTCCGTGAATGCATTTGACGTTTTCCAGCCACTGCCCGTTTTCGTCACGTGTCTCGACACGGGGCAGCAGGATGTCCTGAGTCTCGTCCTGATTGAGCTTGTGATAGGTCTGTCCGAACCACTGGCGCAACAGGCGCACAACACTGGTCCCCGCACACTTGGGAACGTGAGTGTAGACGATCGGCTTGGAAGGATCGTATGACCGCATGCTTCGGGGCTTTCAAAGGACAATATTCCATTGGAACTTATGATTTACCGATCGACAACGCATAAGCGCATCGGCAGTTAGTGGCACCTGAAAAGCTGTACAGGTTACGACGGTTAGGCGCATCCTGACGTCCCCCGGGCGGGTCTGACCCGAAAGCACGGGGCGTGATCAGAAGAAGGCTTCCACGTTTAGAAAGCTATGGATTACCGCTGTTTTCCTCAGCCGCAGGCAGCCCAAGCGCGGCTGCCTCTTCCGGTAGTTTTTTCGTAATGATGTTCCGGAGTTTTTGATTTCTGTCACGTACCTGTTTGAAGCGTTCGTGGGAATCGTGCGCGTTGGCCTGCATCTTCGCAGCGCGTTGACGCGCTTGATCGAGAGCCTCGATGGTCCGCGCAATAAAGTCGTTCTTCTCGGACAGTTCGAGGGGCAATGTGTCGAGTCGTTTCACGGCGTGCGACAACTCAGCCTGCAGCAGCGCAACTTCGCGGTTGCTGAAGACTTCGTTATCCGGATACAACGTCACCGGATCGAAAGAACCGGAGACAGGCGCGAAGCCATGGGTGTCATCGGTGAGAATTCTCGCCGGCAGTTCAATCGGTTGCCGTGATTGTCTCGCGACAACGCCTGCTTCCACCATGGTCGTGATCAATTGCAACAGCCTTGGTCGGGCCGGCGTCCTGCACTGCAATTGATCGTGCAGGACATGTTCCTGAAACGCCATTTTCGGCGCCGGTGGATCCGCAAGCTCTCTCAGTGTCCAGTTCAAGTGTTTGGGCGCATTGATCGTCCATGAAGAATTGACGTATTGCGGGCTGTTGTGGAAATCCAGGATGGCCGTCGGGCGCTTGCGGAGGAGGCTCTCAAGGTACAGCGTGGACGGTGTCGTAATGACGGCGTCCGAGCTATCGATAACATCTTCAAGCGGTGGCCGGTTTTCCGGGTCTCCATCGATCGGGACATCGAGATCGTTTTCAAGGCCGTCGGTCAGTCGCCACGTGATTTCCGTTTCCCGTCCGTTGACCTTCGAGTTAGCATCGATCCGGTTCTTGATGTGCTTCAGAGAATCGATAACAGCCAGACGCTGTTCATGATTGAATGCGGGTGTATTGGCGGTTGCGATCAATAGACGAAACGGTCCGTCTTTTCGAACCGGATTCGTTTCGGGCTGGACACTGTCCAGTCTCGGAAGACCGACCAGTTCACACTTGCCGGGGTTGCCCCACGATTCGATTATCCGGATCTGCCCGCGCCCGATGCACGCCAGCTTGTGACCGATGACCGGCTGAAATATTGCGCCATCAGCGAGTTCAGGATGCTCCCACGTGTTTCTGTATTCCAGAACGCCGTCTGCCAGTATCAGGACTGGAACGCGGTCGCTTTCAAAGATCTCGCGCAGCCGGTTAATCTCCTCCCAGCGATAGTGCATATGCGTGATGACGATTCCTGCAT
>JBCCFB010000053.1:0-27757 GCA_039029995.1 Planctomycetota bacterium | reverse complement strand
GTTGCGGGCATTCCCGTAGAGTGAGTCGTTGCCTGCAGCTCCCTGCATCCAGTTGTTACCGCTTCCACCACGGAGGACGTCGTTTCCATTGTGGCCGTAAGCGTGTGAGTCTATCGAAGTGTTGTTTTCGAATGTGTCGTTGCCGTTGCGACCAAGAAAGCGAAAACCTTAAAAGCTCGCCCCACTGAAAAGCTGTGTTTCGCCAATCAGTTGCACTTCGATCGTCTGACCGTTTACATCATTGACCTCAGCGACATCGCCTGCGCCGGTTCCGTCAATCAACACCGTCTGGAAACCGTTAATCGACTGCAACGAAATTCCCGCGAGCAATTGCCGGGGCTCGAGTGCCGAATAAACGTTGCGGCTGTTTGATTCCTGTCGTGATCTGCGTCTTCTGTTTGCCATCTCTCTCGTCCCGAATATCTTCTGTTCGTTGTTGTCTGGGTTTGATTTCCGCTCTCAAAAGGCAATGCAGGATTACGGGCCCCGAAGGCTCATCAAAATTCATTTATTTTCGAAACACGTGTTTTCTCGAATAAAAATGGCCATTTTTGTTCCGGCTTTTTTCTGAGCCCCTCAAAGCAAGGGGCAGAAAACGGGGCAAAAATGAGGGTAGAGCGGGCTCACATTATTGGGTTTACGATGAAGGTCAGATCTTTGCTCGAGAAACCTGCCTACCGTTCGCCTATCCATTCGGGAAAGTTGCATGAAGCCATCGCTAATAGCCCTGTTTCTAACTGCTGTTTCCAGCCCGTTCCTTTACGGCCAGCCGGAAGGCTTTCCGCCACTAGTTGATCTCGACGACCAGCTTTATCGCCAGGTAGTGGTTGACCATGAAGCCGGTCAGTACCTCGGGCATCCGACAACGTGCCTGCTGGAAGACGGCCGTACGATCCTGTGCGTGTATCCGAAAGGCCATGGACGCGGCGAGATCGTATACAAACGCAGCACAGACGGAGGCCTTAGCTGGAGCGACCGACTGGACACACCTCCGTCATGGGCGACATCCAGGGAGACCCCGACACTTCACAGGGTCATCGGCCCGGACGGAACCAGGCGAATCATCATGTGGTCAGGCTTGTACCCTGCGCGACTGTCGGTATCCGAAGACGATGGACAAACATGGAGCGAACTTGAACCGGCCGGTGACTGGGGCGGCATTGTCGTGATGGGCTTTGTCGAAAAACTCAATACCGGCGAGGGACACTATCTGGCCATGTTTCACGACGACGGCCGGTTTTTTGAAAAGGAGGGTGGACGCGCCGATCCACGTGTGATGACACTGTACAAGACGTTCTCGACGGACGGAGGCTTGACGTGGTCGGCTCCTGAAGAAGTCTTTGCTTCTTCAGAGATTCACCTGTGTGAACCGGGCTGTATCCGGTCACCGGATGGCAGCCAGTTGGCAGTGCTGCTACGTGAAAACTCGCGAAGTGAGAATTCTCATATCATTTTTTCCGGTGACGAAGGGCAGACGTGGACGGAACCTCGAGAAGTTCCGCTCGCCCTCACTGGAGACCGGCACACTGGCAAGTATGGCCCCGACGGACGGTTATTCATCAGCTTCCGTTGTCGCTCACCGCGCGAGGCAGCTGAATCCCGACCGTTCGAAGGTGACTGGGTCGGCTGGGTCGGAACGTGGCAGGACCTCATCGACGGGGCACACGGGCAATACTTCGTCCGTCTCAAAGACAACAAGAAGGGTTATGACACGACCTATCCCGGCGTCGAAATACTTCCAGACGGAACATTCGTAGTCACGACGTACGGACACTGGACCGAGCATGAAGAGCCGTACATTCTGAGCGTCCGGTTTACGCTGAATGAACTGGATGAAACCGCTGAACAGCAGAGCGGGAACTGATGGATAGTCCAAGTGCATGCGGTTAGGATATACCCGCCTGCCACCTCCATTCGCTACGGACATAGCCGATGACACGTCCCACAATTCGAGGATGGTTCCCGCTTGCCTCGATGTTTTTGATCGCCCTGGTATCCAGTCCGACGGCGGCTCGCGGCCAGTTCGACCGCTTCGATTTCTTTGAATCCAGAATTCGGCCTGTCCTGGTTGAACACTGTTACCCTTGCCACAACAGCGTCGATGATGCCGGAGGTGATCTGGCCGTTGACTGGCGGGACGCGATACGAACGGAAACGGGCGAAGGAACTGCTGTCGTTCCGTTTCAGCCTGCAGACAGCCTGCTCCTGAGAGTCATCCGGCATGAAATCCCGGGGCTTGAGATGCCTGACGGCAGCGCGAAACTGTCAGACGAAGTTATTGCTGATTTTGAAAAGTGGATTGCCGATGGCGCGCAGGATCCAAGAATGCATGCGCCGACAAGGGAACAATTTGAAGCGGCAACTTCATGGGAGGAAACTTTCCAAAGAAGGCTGCAGTGGTGGTGTTTCCAGCCGGTTGTTGAATATCAGCCGCCTGACACGAGCGACGACAAACATCCTATCGATGCTTTTATTCGCGATGCGATGATGGAATCCGGCCTTCAACCATCTGCGCGCGCTGACAGAAGAACCTTGATACGCAGGCTTTCCTTCGCACTCAAAGGCCTGCCGCCCACTCTTGAGGAGATTCGAGAATTTGAAGACTGCGATGATCCTGATGCCTTTGAACAACTTGTCGATCGTTATCTGGCCTCGACTCAGTTCGGTGAGCGATGGGCACGTCATTGGATGGACCTCGTACGCTATGCGGATTCACATGGTTCCGAAGGCGATCCGGCGATTCCCCATTCCTATCGCTACCGCGACTATTTGATCCGCGCATTCAATCAAGACGTGCCGTATGACCAGCTTGTTCGCGAACACGTTGCCGGTGACCTGCTACCCGAGCCACGCATCAACGAAGAACTGGGAATAGATGAATCGGCAATCGGAACGGCTCACTTGCGTCTGGTCTTTCATGGCTTTGCGCCAACCGATGCACTTGACGAAAAGGTTCGCTTTACGGATGACCAGATCAACGTTTTCAGCAAAGCCTTTCAAGGGCTGACCGTTTCCTGTGCACGCTGTCATGATCATAAATTTGATGCAATCAGCCAGGCTGACTACTACGCACTATTTGGCGTATTCGGCTCCTGTCGTCCGGCAATGCAGGACGTCAATACAGCCGAACTACAAAACCTGCACGTTGACCGGCTCAAAACGATCAAATCTGATCTACGAAATCAACTTGCGGATTTCTGGCTGGACAACCTGGCTGAATCAATGTCCTTTTTGCGGACAAGTCGTTTATCAGATGCCGAGGAAGGCACACCGAGATTTTCCGCTCTTAGACCATGGCACCGGATTAACGAGCAACTTGACGCAGGTATTGAGTTTGAAGCTGTGCTTGAAGAGTTGCTGGATGAATATCGTGATCAAAACACTGCCTCACGGGAAGGTGAAGACACAAGACAATGGAATTTTGATCGCCCGGCAGATGTTGACCAATGGTACATGTACGGCAACGGCATGGAAAACAGCGAGCCGCCGGGGGCCGGCAACTTTTCTTTGTCGTTTGAAGGTGATCGCGTTCTCAAGTCAATCTATCCGGCGGCGTTAGTAACCGACGGGATTTCGACAAAACATCGGGGCGTTGCTACGTCACCACGCGTGCAACTGGATGGAGAATATCGAGTCTGGTTGAACGTCGTCGGCGGAGGCTCGCCTTCAGTACGATACGTGGTTCAAAACTATCCACGCGACGGGACCGTCTATCCGATCAACAACATCAATCGCGACGACTGGTACTGGCATCAATATGACATGACCTACTGGGATGGAGACCAGGTTCACTTCGAACTGACAACATCACGCGACGCTCCGCTTCGTGTGGGAAATGATCCACGATCGTGGTTCGGTATCCGCGAAGTACTGATCCGCCCGAAAGGCGCACCTGAGCCTCAGGCTGATGAATTTGAATACGTCGACAGCCTGTATCGTGAATTTCTCCGTGATCAACCAGCCTCCCCGGATGACATTACAGCCGCCTACGCAAGTGCAATCAGATCGGTAGTCACTCAATGGAAAAACGACGATGCAACAGATGCCGATGCCCTGTTCCTTGACGCATGTTTGCGTTCGGGTTTGATCGCAAACGATTTCAATGCGCTACCGGATAGCGCACGCCGTCTTGTCGAAGAATATCGCCGACTGGAAGCAGACATTCCTGAACCGACTCGCGTTCCCGGAGTTGCGGAAGCCGACGCCTATGATCACCCTCTCTATGAACGAGGTGACCACAGAAAACCGCTGGCTCCAGTTGATCGAAGATACCTCGAAGCGATCAATCCGACTGCCTTCGGAGTTGCTCAAAGTGGACGTCTGCAACTAGCGGACGCCTTGTTTGAAGAAACCAATCCGCTCACGTCGCGCGTAATCGTAAACCGGATCTGGCATTACCTGTTCGGCGCAGGAATCGTTACGACTCCCGATAACTTCGGGCTGCTGGGAACGCAGCCGACGCATCCCGAGCTACTCGATTATCTCGCTATCCGGATGCAGAAAAATGGCTGGTCAATCAAAGACACGATCAGGTTCATAGTTCTCTCGCAAACGTGGCAACAGGAGAGCACACCTTCTGAACTCGCGGCTCGACTCGACCCGGAAAACCGGTTGCTCTCGCATTTCAGTTTGCGACGACTGGAAGCCGAAGCGATACGTGACTCACTTCTTGCGGCCTCCGGACAGCTTGATGACCGGATGTTCGGGCCCGGCGACGGTGCCAATTCCAACTCACGGCGCCGCAGCATTTACATCCGGATTCGCCGCAATCAACCGGACGCCTTTCTAAGCGCGTTTGACCTGCCCGAACCGTTCGCAACGACGGGCCGGCGAATGGAAACAAACGTTCCCGCACAGTCGTTGACTCTGATGAACGACGAATTCGTGATGCAGTTGGCGAGCGAACTCGGGCAATCCGTCAGGTTGAACGAGAGTCTTGCCGCAGATTCAGAAAAACTAGAAGAGCTGTTCGGACAAATCATGGGGCGCAAGCCATCAGCGGAAGAGCAAGCGTGGTTGATTGATTTTTTTGACGACAGCACATCTCAATTAGTCCACCAGCGCGAACTTCGCCGCGAGTTGCAGAATTCAATCTCAAGTCTGGAGTCCGCAGTCGCGGCAATCATGGATCCTGCGAAACAGCGGATTCTGGATCGACACGAACAAGCACAGGACGGGCGGCCGGAGATTTCGATTGCGCCCGCCGCCAACTGGGACTTCACGGCGTCGCTTCAGGAGCAGATCAACGGCATCGGAGCACAACTCAACGGGGGAGGGCGGCAGACTCCACGCGGGCTCGTGTTAAATGGTTCAGGGTTTGTTGCGACAGAACCGTTCGACTTCGATTTACAAGCCAGGACGCTGATTGTTCGTGCCCGACTTTCAACTCTGGATCAGCCCGGGGCAGGCCTAATGACGATTCAAGGCGTTGACGGCGACGTTTTCGATTCAATTGTTTTTGGAGAACAATCACCCCGCCAGTGGCTCGCCGGATCGAATCATTTTCAACGGACCGAGCCATTTAATGGCCAGCAGGATGATGAGGCCGCAGCCGCTCCCGTGCAGTTCGCAATCGTATACGACGAAGACGGAACCATTCGCGGCTATAGAAACGGAGTGGCTTACGGGGAACCCTATCGCAAGTCCCCGGCGATTGCTTTCCGAGCGGGCGAGTATCAGATTCTGTTTGGCATGCGGCATGGTACCGCAGTCAACCGCGCGCGCATGTTCAAAGGGACGATCCTTGATGCGATGCTTTATGACCGGGCATTGAGCGCAGAAGAAATCGAAGCAATTTCCAGCGGCAGGCCTATCGTAACTCGTCAGAACATTCTGGATTCACTCAGTGAGGTCGAGAGCGATACTCTACTCGGATACGAAAAGGTGTTAGGAAATCTGAATGAGAGCGTTGCCCGACTCGGAGAGCCGCAATCCACCGATGAAGCATGGACGCAGGTTGCTCATGCGTTGTTCAATTTGAAAGAGTTCATCTACGTGCGATGAAACGAGTAGAAAAATCATGAAACGCTCAATTACAAGACGACAGATGCTCGCCGGCACATCCACCGGTTTCGGAATGCTGGCGTTGTCCGGCTTGCTGGCGGACAAGTCGTTTGCCGGGATTGCGCTGCCGGATGAACGCCCGGTCCTTTCGCACGCCGCGAAGGCGAAACACGTTATCTTCTGCTTTATGTCTGGTGGAGTTTCACATATCGATTCGTTTGATCCGAAGCCTCGATTGAACGAACTGGCAGGTGAACCGATGCCCGTCAAAGTTGAGCGGACCCAGTTCAACCAGAACGGTAATGTGATGCCTTGCCCGTTCGAGTTCACACAATGGGGTGAAAGTGGAATTCCGATCAGCTCCCTGTTTCCGAACATCGGGGAAGTTGCCGATGAGCTGGCTGTTGTGCGATCGATGACGAGCAATGTCAACGAACACGCCCAGGGCAACTATGTCATGCACACCGGGTTTCCGTTTATGGGACACCCGAGTGCCGGCGCCTGGATGACCTACGGGCTTGGCTCATTGAACGAAAACCTCCCGGGTTTTGTTGTATTGCAAAGCGGGCGGGCCGTCGCGCCACATGGTGGCGTTGGCTTGTTCAGTAGTGGCTTTCTTCCGGCAACTCATCAGGGCTCAATTATCAAGGCCGATGCACTGCCGACGATTCGAAATATCAGCCCGAATCTAAGAGACGAACAACAACGAAGCAGCCTGGATCTGATCTCAAGATTCGATCAACGGTTTGTCCGCGAAAATGGGAACCCGCAGATTGAAGCTGCGATCAGCAACTACGAAACGGCGTACCTCATGCAGTCGGCAGTGCCCGAAGTTTGCGACATATCAGGCGAAACGGAAGACACGCTGGAAATGTACGGTGTTAACGACGCCGACACCGAAAAAGCGGCCTACGCGCGGCAATGCCTGCTGGCCAGGCGACTGGTTGAAAAAGGCGTTCGTTTCGTCGAGCTGAGTTGTCTGACAAAGGGAATCGGAGCAGGTGGGGCTCCCAACCCCTGGGACCAGCATGGTGACCTTGAAAGAGGGCATTCCGCGATGGCTAATCAGGTAGATCAACCGATCGCCGCATTGATAAAAGACCTGCGACAACGTGGCCTGCTGGACGAGACGTTGATTATCTGGGCAGGCGAATTCGGAAGGACTCCGTTTTCTCAGGGTTCAAACGGACGTGACCACAATCCGTTCGGCTTCAGTATCTGGATGGCCGGAGGAGGCATCAAAGGCGGAACGGTCTACGGAGCGACTGACGAATTCGGCTACCACGCGGTTGAAAAACCTTGCTCCGTTTTTGATTTATGGGCAACGGCGCTGCATCTGATGGGGATCGACCACGAACAACTGACCTACCGCTATGCAGGTCGCGATGTCAGGCTCACAGACGTTCACGGCAACGTGCTTCACGATATCATTGCGTGACCCCATTATCATTGCGTGATACCAACCGGCAAAAAACCGCGGAAATCTTCGCCGCCGGCTCGAGCGCACCTAGACCGGCTCAAGTGCACGATGCGGCGTTTCGGGAAGTTCAACCATGATTGAGTCACCGCAGCTGACCTCTCCGCCCGCGATGACGATACCCATGATTCCCGACTTGCGAACCAGATTGTCCATCTCATCCCGGTCAAGAACTGCTTTCATCAAACCGTCCTGAAAATTATCAAGCTGTTTGCACGGATTACGCAGCCCTGTGATTTCGACGACTGCTTCGCTGCCAATCTGCAACCTCGCACCTTCCGGAAGTCCAAGCAGATCGACGCCTCTGGTCGTAATGTTCTCGCCAAGCTGACCCGCGGATACTTCAAACCCCTTCTCCGCCAACTCGTCGAACAACTCGCTGTGAATTAGATGGACCTGCCTCAGGTTCGGTTGAGTCGGATCCCTTTTGACACGCGACCGATGCTTAACCGTTACCCCCATGTGGGCGTCACCCTCAACACCATGGCCGGCGATTAATGAAATCCGTTCCCGACCTTCTTTGTGAAAAGTATGAGACGGGCTGATCGAGACCGCGACAACTGTGGCTGGCATAGATGATCTCCTCAGATACTTCGAATCCAGAGTACCGGTTTTGACTCACTAGCGACCGATTGCTTCGAGAGCTTCCAGTCTTGCAGCTTCAAACTCATCACCGGGCACCCAAGCAGGCAACTGGCTCTGATTCGCGGCTTGCAATCCGACATAAAACAAAAGACGTGCATCCTGCAGCGCTCCGCGCATGTCCCAGTCATCGCTGTATTCATCGGAGACCTGATGATACGTCGTTTCCGTCCATGTTCGAAGTTGTTCACGTCCCCAGCCCGCGGGCTTACCGATAACCGCTGTGCCGGAACCAAGATAGACGCCGGGAACACCGATTTTGGCAAGTGAGAACTGATCGCTTCGATAGTAGAAACCCCGCTCAGGAAACTGGTCACCGACGACTATCCGTTTCTGCCAGCGTGCGATGCGTTCGACGATCTGATCAAGATCGGATTTGCCTTTTCCAACGACAACGACATCTTCCGTCGGTCCGAGTATGTTGATGCCATCGATGTTGATAATGGCGGCCAGATTCCCCGCTTCAACCGGCGGGTTTCTCGCAAGGTACTCGCTACCCAGAAGGCCCTGTTCTTCCGCGCCGACAAACGCAAATAAGATCGAACGCTTCGGGCGTTCAGATTCCGGCAGGGACGCAAACGCTTTTGCAATCGCCAGCAGAGAGCCACAGCCGGATGCATTGTCGACAGCACCGTTGTAGATGTTGTCCACTCCCTCATCACGAACCTCGGCCATTCCGATGTGGTCGTGATGCGCAGTGTAGATGATCCATTCTTTGCTCAGCTCAGGGTCGGAACCCGGCAGAAGACCAAGCACGTTAGCCGTGCTGCGCTCGGCGACCATCGACTTGAGGTAGAACGACATCGTTGTTCCCAGACGCACTGGTTCAAAATCACGGCTCTCCGCTGCTTCTCGCAGCTCATCCAGATCGTGCCCCGACATCGCGAAGATCGTACGGGCCTTTTCTTCAGTCAACCAGCCTTCCAGCTGCAGCCTGCCCGTCTGCGGACCTCCAAGCGCCATCTGCTCACCTGTCCATGACGTCTGAACAACCTGGTACGGATAGCCGGCCGACTCATCGGTGTGAATAATCAGCGCACCGACAGCTCCCATTTCGGCAGCTTTGGCGTACTTGTAATCCCAGCGTCCGTAATAAAGTCTCGTCGTTCCCGCGAACATCTCCGGATCGTCTGCGGGGTCGTTGTTCATGATGACAACGACTTTGTCTTCAAGATTGATGTCGCCATAGTCGTCCCAGTCGTACTCCGGGGCCTGCATTCCATATCCGACGAAAACGAGTTCGACATTACCCCATGCAACTTCCTCTTCGGCGGTCCCGTTGGTGACGATGTAGTCATCACGGTTATTCAACAGCAGCCGCTGATCAGCCTGTTTGAATTCGATCATGCGCGGTGGCTGAGTGGTAACTCCGATCAGAGGAAACTCCTGATACCACGTCGGTCCGTTCTCATCTTCGATCACGGGCTGAAGTCCGAGCATTTCAAACTGTGACGCGATATATTTTTGAGCCAGCAGGTCGCCCCGTGTTCCCGGGCCCCGGCCTTCAAGAAGATCATCCGAGAGAAAACGGACATCAGCGCGCATGGATTGCTCGGTGATCTCCGATTCCGCCGCATGCTGTTGCGCCTCGCTGGGGAAATCCGGCTCATTCCCGGTCTGCCCGACGGAGCAGGTGACTGTGCCGAATGACAGGGCTAGAAGCAGGTACAAATGAACTCTCATGGTGACTCCAACAGCTGAAATACGGTCGATACCGCCCGGGCGGACTCAACAATCCACCGAACTCAATTGTAGCGTTTCATGGAGTTTCGATTCAGCCACCTTCAGCCACGGCAGCAATCCCGGAGATGCAGAAACTGGAACAGCACCGACAGTCCCTTGCCCGTGCTGCGGCTTTCGCAAACAAGACGTCGTGGCGGCCGTTTCGCCGTGACGACCGGACTACATCGCTTCCATACAGACCAATCGTCCGTCTGCCATTCAAGACCATTAGAGGTCGGTTCCAAAATAGGGCGGAAGAAGGTGATCCAGAACCGACAGAACCGAATAGACACCTCCCGGCGAACCGGTTATCGTCACGACAATCCTTGTACGGACGTACCATGCTCCGGTGATATTTGACTTACCGAATTCCATCGGATCGGCCCGTATCATCACTCTCACGCCGAACTGGCTGCATGTGGTTCCTACGATGTCACGTATGAAAAAGTCTTGTTCTGCAAATTCCACTATTGCGTCCTCAAAGCTGGCTCCTTCACCTTCGGCAATGGTGACGATGGTTTCCGTATATGGGCCACCTTGTGCCAGAACGCAGGATTGAATCAACGTGGGCAGCAGAATAGCGAGCAGTGTACAGGCGAGTCTGTTCATGTCTAAGAGCTCCATTGTAGTAGTGGTCAGTGAAACCGTGGACGTGGTTACCAAACACTCAATGCGATAAAAAGCTGGAGTCTGTGACACCCGTTTCGTTATAGAATCACTGGTGATTTTTTCACAACAAGTCTCCCGCGACAATGTGGAGGCGACTGTTCCGATCTTTTGATCCACTGTTCGTTCGCCGTGGTGCACCGAGGCTTTTCACGGTTCTGCCATGGCAGTAGGGTATACGAATTGAATTCATCAGAAGCTTTTCGATTTTCCAATGCCGGATCAAAATAGCCACGAAGCTTCCGAATCCAGTTCCGTCTCCAACCTGAAGCAAGAGAAGGCCCGGTCGGAATCCGCGTGGACCGAAGCATGGAACACCGGCATCGGAGCGGCGAAATCCAACCTGCTGCCGGGCCTCGCCCTGTGGTTGTTCGGAACCGTCTTGATCGCCGGCTACTTCTTAAATGAAGCTGTCAGGGAGTTACTTAATAGCGTCGGCGATTTCAAAGAATCCTACGGCTGGAAATTCAGTCTGATATCAACCGCGATATTCGGCGGGCTGATTCCGGAGATCATTGCCTGGTGCTCCAAATCTTCGCGCAAGGGAGGTGGAGTTGTTGTCGCCGGAACATTGCTGTGGGCATACAAAGGCGTCGAGATCGACTTCTTCTACCAGCTTCAGGCATGGCTGTTCGGGGACCAGGCAGACTTGATCACGATATTAGCCAAGACGATCTGCGATCAGTTCGTAATGGTCCCTGCATTCGGCTTGGTGAACGTCGTTCTTTTTTATGCATGGCGAGACTGTGGATACTCACTCCGTCGCATGCTGAAGACGCTCACAAAAGGCTGGTATCAACGCATGGTGCTTCCCGTCCTGATTGCGAACTGGGCGATATGGATTCCCGCTGTGGCGTTGATTTACAGCCTGCCGCTCGCATTGCAGCTTCCAGTTCAGAACCTGATACTCTGTTTCTGGGTTTTGATTCTGATGTTTTTCACCCGGCCAAAAGAGCAAACGCATGCTGATCAACCGCAGATTTCTTGACGGGATCAAAAATGGAACCGTTACACTGCAGTTCCGGAAATGGAAACGTCCGACCGTAAAGACCGGCGGAACTCTTCGTACTCGCATTGGAGTCCTCGCGATCGATTCGGTCGATCAGATCGAAGAGTCATCGATTCTTCAAGGCGATGCTCGACGCGCCGGTTTCGATTCGCGGGAAGAACTAATGGATAGCATCTGCAAGTTCCGCGAAGGCAATCTTTACCGCATCGAACTCAGCTACTCCGGCGAAGATCCGCGCATCAGCCTGCGCAACAAAAAAGAGCTGACTCCCGACGAGTTTGAATCGGTGCGGTCAAGACTCGTCTCGATGGACCAACGCAGCTCGATCGGGCCCTGGACCCGTAAAGCGATGAAGCTGATCGGGACGTGGCCGGCCAGACGCGCGCCTGAACTGGCGGAACTGTTCGGGGTCGACACCAAACGATTCAAAACAAACGTGCGAAAACTGAAAGAACTCGGTTTGACCGAGAGCCTGGCTGTCGGTTACCGCCTGTCACCTCGCGGAAAAACAGTTTGCCGGAAACTGGGCCTGATGCCGCGACGATCAAAGTAGGTGCAGTTGCCTGCGAGTTGGCAATACGCGTTTCAATAACTGACAATCAATACCCATCCAGGCCCATGTTGTAATCCATCTGGTCAGCCGCGACATTGTCGAGGTGTTCGTTGTAGTTGTACTGATCCTGAATGTTGTCGTGATACCTTCGATCGTACTCGAGGTCGTCAGCTTCCCACTCGGCTGTCAGGTCACGTTGGATACCCGGAAAGAAGCCGGAAGCGCCGCGGCTTGCCTGACCATGAATCTGCTGTGCCTGCATGGCTCCACTAATCAGTGGCCTTGCAGCCATTGCAGTCCCGATCACAGCTCCGATGACAGCGGCTCTTTTCGCAGCAGCCTTGACGTCTTCTTTTGAAGTCTCGCGCCCGGTCAGTTCGGTGACTTTTTTTGCGACGGTATCTGCGACTTCATCTGCCTTCTCGCCGGCGTTTTTCGAATATTCCGCGATCCGCGAGGTTGCAGATTTGATTCCTGCCTGGAGACGAACCGCAATGGACTCCTGCGATTCAGATGAGCTCGTCCCCTCTTCCGGCTTATCCCCCCGTGCGGAACTGTTGACAAGGTTGTTGAGATGGTCCTTGATTGATTCGATATTCCAGGACATTTCTGTTCTTTCCCCGCTGTAAGTCGTGCTTCGTATCGGCTAACAGTTGTAGAAGCGGGAAACGTGATCAAGCGTTACTGGCTTTCATAAATTATTTGCAGAAGAGAAATAACGGGCCTGATCCGGCCCGTTATTCACCTATTCATGGCCCCTGGTCGTCACAATTCGGTGTCGTACCCAGCTCGAGTAGCATGTCGACGAAGAACCCGATGTCCAGCAGGTCCGAAGCACCGTCACGGTTGATATCGGCGACGAAGTTGTAGACTCCGCTGTTGATTGCGTCTACAAACGGCCCAACGTCTGCAAGGGTAATGGCTCCGTCGCCATTCATGTCTCCTGCCATGAACTCGTTGGTAATAGAAACCGAAACGGTAATTTCGACTTCAAAACCTGCTCCGGTGTTGACCCAGTCTGTGTTACTCCCTGCACCTTGAACTGCCAGCCCGTTCACGAGAGAAGCGAAATCGATTTCGCTGCACTGGCCCACAACAATGGTTGAATTCACGACTACGGGTTCGCCATTTCCAGTAACCATTCGGCGGATCATCTGGTCCTGGCGAGACAACGGAAGGATTTCATCCTCCAATGGCAGCCGCCCTTCGAGCTGGTAGTTTCCGTCTCCGACGGATGTCAGCGTCAGATGGCCGTGGCCTATACCATCGAGGATGACGGCGAAATTCCACGTCAATCGTCCGTCGATAACGAATATCCCCGGGAATGAGCCAAGGGGGGCCAACGGGTTTCCTTTAAAAAGCTCCTGCTGCTGGCCGATGCGGTCTTCGAGGATTCGAATCCGGTATTCAGTAGACAGCGTGTACAGCTTGTCGTCGCCGATGTCGCGATCCTCCAGATACATCGACTGCACCCTTGAAGCAATTCTGCTTGCGAAGTCGACCGAAGCTCCTGCCGACGAAGTTTTAGGCGGGTTGGCGTCTGCCGACGCACTTACAAGTCCGCTCATTGCGTGACCGAATACGAAATCATCTACCGTGGGCATTCCAAAATCGAGAGGAAAGAACGTCTCATTGGATTCCATTTGACAACTGCCGCCGGCGCAAGGAACCGCTGCGATTTGAAGTGGTAGCTGGCCGGTGATACTTGCCGCGGTTGCTCCGGTGGATTCAACGGCGGGAAACGGAGGAACATCAGGCCAGGGCTCAGGAAATAGCTTCCGGTCACTGTCTCCTTCGGAGTTGCCTGCCTGGGCGGTCTGTCGCGCAATGACCCCTAGATTGTTGTTGTCGTCGAAATCAGGGTGCGACGTTCGCCGCATCAGCACTTCCTCCTGACCGGCTGCCGGATTCGACATCAGGAATGTTAACGTCAAGAAAAGTGCCAATGACTTCGCTGGAAAATTCATCGAGGGCTCCTTTTGCTTCTTCAATGTGAACTTTGTGCAAAAGACCGAGGTTTCGGTTCTCAGAACCTCAATGCGTGGCAAATGAATTTTCTGTGACACGAATTCCAGTAGAATTCAGCTCAACAGGCTGTCATTCAACATATGAAGTTCGCCGTGGAGCGAGCTGAAGGTGCACTAATGAGTTGCTCTTCAAGATCTTGCGCGAACTGTCTGTGCGATAAGAAAAAAACGGGCCTCTCGACCGGTTCTCCGGTTCATCGGATTCCGCCGACGTCGACAGGGGGTCCGAAACCTACCTCATGATTCTTCTGTGTTTAAAGACCATGACCGGCGAATAACCAGCGCCAAACATTTGTGGTTACTCGTTGTCGTCCAACCTGCCGGAGGCCAGAAATTGCCCGTCATCGGACCATATCTCAACAAAGTCATCGTTCTCGAATTGCGGAATAAATGGAGGCGGCAGGATCGTATCATTTCCTGCAACAGGCCGGTCAAGAGGGTCCTGAACGCCGGCGTCAATCAGAGTCAACCGCGCAGTTCCGTTGCTTGAAACAATGACCGTTCCGATCTCCGCGTAAACCTTCCCGCGCCGGACGCCGATTTTCAAAAGTTCGCCGGGAGTAGCATCACCAACGACGGCGTTGAAAACACGGTACGTTGGAAGTACCTGGTAGAGCGCCAGTCCAGACACTTCTTTTCCGTGGAGCGGTGCCGCAAGAATCACACCGCCTGTTGCCGAATTCAAGTCGCCCGGATCACTTTGCTCATCTCGCAGGCTGCCGGAACTTCGAACGGCTCCTTCCGTAGCGAGCAGGAAACTCGTCAGGTACCGATCGACAAGAGGGTCATCGACAACAATCGCAGTGACCAGTGCATCCAGTGCCTGCTCGGCAGTTGCCACTTCATAATTCGCTGTGGCGCTCAGTTGAGCATTCAATGAACTGCCTGCCACGAGGCCTGCAAACATCAACATCATAAAAAACGCAGAACGACAAATGACTCGCTTGTTCATCTTACTCTCCCCGGTTTCTGCCCGAAGCCTTGCCATTTCCACCGGCCAGTTGGCCGAGGTGCGCGTGGCTTGCCAATGCCACATATAGGAAAGCACATGGACGATCCACTGAAAAAATGCCGCAGCGAATTATTCGGTTACAACGGCATGAGACAACTCAGTGAGGAATCCGGTCGCAAAGCGAGAGTTCTTTCCTGTTTTACTAATACCGTTTTCACAGGGGATGTGACGAAAAATCCGCAATCCGCCATTGGATGCCAAAGCGTGGTCGAAAGTGCCCGCACCGGACAATCTGTTTTTTAAAAGCGGTCGAGCCCTTACATGCCAAAACGCGCGCGACCAATCATTTACGACATAGGAAAAGGCCCCGCACTGCTGCGGAGCCTTGTTGACTTTGGTGTAGAAGTTCTGCTCGCTCAATGACTAGTCATCGCAGTCGGGAGTTGTTCCAAGTTCAAGAAGCATGTCTACAAAGAAGCCGATGTCCAGCAGATTGGAATCACCATCCCCGTTGATGTCCGCAATAAAGTTGTAGGCACCGCTGTTGATCGCATCAACAAACGGCCCGACATCTGCGAGGTTGACTACTCCATCACCATTCATGTCACCTGCCATGAATTCGTTGGTGATAGAAAGAAGGACTACGATTTCGATTTCAAAGCCGGCTCCTGTATTAATCCAGATCGTGTCACTCTTCGCACCCTGGACCGCCAATCCGCCTACCGCTGAGATGATTTCAATCTCACTGCATTGGCCGACCACCATCGTGGACTCAAGGGTAACCGGCTGACCGTTGCCGGTTAGTATCCTTCGAACAGGAAGGTGATTCCGCGCCAATGGAAATATCTCGTCGTCCTGAGCAAGTAGTGCTTCAAGCTGATAGTTCCCGTCGCCAACCGATGTCAAAGCCAGTCGTGTGGTTATTCCATCAGCTTCCATCCGGTAATCCCACGCAACACACCGTCAACTACAGCAATTCCGGGATAAGATCCAAGCGGAGCCAACGGGCTTCCGGAAAACAGTCCTGGCGTTGTCCGATGCGATCTTCCAGAATTCGCACGCGATATTCGGCAGTCAATGTGTACATTTTGTCATCCCCGATATCCCGATCGTTGAGGTACATCGACTGCAACCTCGAGGTAATCCGGTTTGAAAAGTTGACCGAAGAACCACCAAGCGAGATCTTGGTTGGATCAGGATCAGCAGCTGCGAAAACGAGGCCGCCCAGTGCGTGACCGAATGTAATCTCGTCAACGGTCGGAACTCCGAAATCCAGTGCGAAGAACGATTGATTGGATTCCATCTGGCAACTCGCACCGGCGCAAGGGACGTCTGCGATCTGTAGTGGCAATTGATCACTGACACTGGCGGAAGTTGCACCGTTGGAGTTGACGCTTGGAAACGGTGGATTATCCGGCCAGTCCATTGGAAAAAGCTTGCGATCGTTGTCGCCTTCTGAATTCAAGGCTTGCGCGGTCTGGCGCGCTGTTACCGTCAGGTTGAAGTCGTCATCAACAATCGGGTCGGAGATTCGCCGCATCAGGACTTCTTCCTGGCCTTGCGCCGGATTCGAAACAGAAAACGTGATCGCAAATACGATTGCGGCTGACGTTACTAAATACTTCATAGGTGCTTCCCCCTCTGCTTGTCTCAAAAGCTTGTTTGCATAAAAGCCGGGATTTCGGCTCTCTAAACCCCAATGCTTACTGATCCAAATTTCTGTGACAGGTGAATCTCGAAAATTCCAACTTGTCCTTCAGACGTTCAGCAACCGGCCGCTTGAAGCAATACAATGGATCGTTGCAAAGGAGCCCACTTCGGGGGGGCTTTCTCACTCGCAACAGGGGTGGGTTGAACTCTTGAATTCGGATCGATCGATGGGAAAGAACGACATCATCCTGCTTTCCGTTTTGCTGGTACCGGTGCTGATCCTCGTAGTTCTGGCCGGGCTTTTTCCGATCTACCGTATGCAGGACGGAACTTATGAGCGCCACTTTGTGGGTAATCCGCCTACCTGGGAATTCGGTGGGAATCTACGCCGGTTGCCGGCAGAAGAAATCGAAAAGCGACTGCAGGATCCAGCGCAGCGCGAGTTTGTCGAGAGAAACCTGGAGACACAGGTCTTCCATCCGGATCCGGTCTTCATCGGGCCGGTGAGAGGTAACCTGCCCGGAAAAAACGGGCTTGGAGCTGCGGCATTTTACGCCGTCCTGATGTACGTCGTCATCGCGATTTTCAAATGGGTGAACCGCGGCTAGCCTGCGGTCGAAGGTTTCATGTTCAAACGTCGTAACCGTTCCCGTTGATTGCCTGAAACCCGACTGCCGATTACGGTGTATCAACCCGTGACACGGCCATTTCTTCTCAAGACGGAAACAGTCTGCTTATGACGAACTTGAACGCCCCCGTCAAAAAATCCGAGCGCATTCTCTCACTGGATGTACTGCGTGGTTTTGCTCTGCTGGGAATTCTGATCGTAAACGTCCAGTCTTTCGCGATGATCGGCGCGGCGTACAACAATCCGACTGCCTTCGGCGATTTTGAAGGTTTGAATTTTCTTGTCTGGCTGATCACTTACGTCTTCTTTGATTCAAAGATGATGGCCGTATTCTCGCTACTCTTCGGCGCGGGTATCTGCCTGATGTTCGAACGCTCTCAGCAGCAATCCGGCAGTTCGGCATGGTTGCATTACCGACGCATGTTCTGGCTGCTACTTTTCGGTCTCGCGCATGCGCACCTGCTTTGGTACGGAGATATTCTTTTTACCTATGCAGTGTGCGGGATGATCGTCTACTGGTGCAAACGTTTCACTCCGTTCTGGCTGACGTTCACCGGAGTTTTGTTGCTGCTGGTGCCAGCTGCATTGTTCGCGTTTTTCCAGCTGACAATCGGCTACATGCCCGAAGAACAGGTTGTACAGATGACTGCAGACTGGACGCCCAACCAGAAAGCTATAGACACGGAGGTCGCGACTTACTCCGGAAGCTGGCTTACTCAAATGGAGTACCGGCCGTTCGTGGCTTTGATGATGGAGACTTTCATTTTCGGGATTCTGTTCTTCTGGCGCGCCAGTGGGATGATGCTGCTTGGCATGGCTCTTTTCAAATGGAAAGTCCTCAACGCCAGTCGTTCCACCGGGTTTTATGTCCGCATGGCGGCTATCGGACTTGGACTCGGGTTCAGCATTATCGGCTATGGAGTTTATTTCAATCTGGAGAATGAATTCGCATTCAACCCGACGATGTTTGGCGGAGCCCTTTTCAATTATGTCGGAAGCGTTTTCGTGGCACTGGGTTATGTCGCCGTTGTGATGCTGGCCTGCAAACACGAAGTTGTTACGTGGTTCACCAGGTCGTTGCAGGCGGTAGGTCAACTCGCTCTAACCAACTATCTAATGCAGACAATTGTGTGCACCACGATTTTCTACGGACATGGACTTGGACTTTTTGGAAGCGTTTCCCGTAGTGGTCAACTCGCGATCGTCGGATCAATCTGGATTGCCCAGCTGCTGCTGTCACCGATCTGGGTCAAGAAATTCCGGTTTGGTCCGTTTGAATGGCTGTGGCGAAGTCTTGCTTACTGGAAGATTCAGCCGATGCGCAGACATTCGACATAACGGTTGTTTGACAATTCTGATCGTTTTCGATTCCGGTTCAACACGACCGAGTTTGAAGTTAGACTGGAGTTTTTGATCATAGGTGGAGAAACTTGAATGCCGCTTTACGAATACCATTGCAGTGAGTGTGATGAACAGTTCGAGCTGCTGATTCGTGGAAATGAAAAGGCTGAATGCCCCAAGGGATGTGCTACGGAGCTGGAAAAGCAACTAAGCCTGACCGCGACTCCGTCGGTTTCCGGTTCTTCGCTTCCGATTGCCGATCCAATGCCTTCTTCCGGTGGTGGGTCCTGCTGCTCAAGTGGATGCGGGAAGTGTTGAGAACGGCCACTGATCAGAAATAAATAGCCGATGAGCTCGCATCAGTCCGATCATTGTCCTCGGATTCATGTCGCTCCGATCATAGTGCTTTGAATGCGTGAGTATAAAGCCTCGCTTCACTTAGCCTCACCGCTCTTACTCAAGCGCAACTCTCGACTCAAACCCAGTGCTTACACAAAAAAAAGACGGCCGCAGAATCCTGCGGCCGTCGCGCCAATCGCCCTCGAGACAGCTAACACTCAAGGCAATCCGGAAATTACCGGCTCGCAGCGAACCGGCGAAGCGGAAGATTTTTCGTAGTGGTCGAATTGTCCGGTCAAGGAATGATCTTCTGAGGGTAGATTGGCTGGAGAATTGGCGTTTGCCAGTCGTCGACTGACTCGCTAATCAGGTTTTTTTCGCGACGAATCAACTCGCAAAGGGCTGGACGGTTACGGAATCAACCACAAGGCGGCAGAGACGATTCCCTGGCGACGTGTACCGTCCATCGAAATCGGCCACGGTTCTTTAAGCCACGGTGCACAGTCGCCAGGACGGTAATAGCCCAAAGCATACTGGCATTCATTCGGCGGATTGATTGCCGTCTGGTAGGGGAACAGCAGCATCGAACGGAAGAAGTGCCCGACGCTGTGAACCGGCTGAGCAAACGGACCGTGCGAGTGGCCGTACCGCTCAAGTTGAATATTCTCGAAGTACAACGGTTTGTGACAAAGCGACGTGGCTTTCCACGTGAACACCTGCGGAGTCCAGTTCCTTCCGTGGAAGGGCTGGTTGCCTAATGTGCAGGCCTCCGGAAGCTTCCAGTATTCAGAGACCGCAGCGAGATCGGCATCGCTCAGTCTGGCAAACGCAAGTCGCTGCGTTCCGTTACCAGTGTCAATGACGACGTATCCGCGACGCATGTCTGTCATGGTTCCCGTTGCCAGGATGTTTCCTGTGCGGTCAGTCCATGATCTTGAAATCAACATCGTTTCGGACTGAAGGTTGAATCGCGGTGGGCTGATATCCACCGCAATTTCGGTAATCGGGCTGTTGAGCAATTCCGCGCGGAATTCCTCGCAAGTCTTCTCGATCGGATCGGAGTCATCCAGTTCATCCTGCCCTCGCCCGAAGCCGGAGTCGCCGCGCGGTCTTCGCAGTGGATCATTCAGAGGGTCCTGCAATGGATCGACCAGTGGACCAGGGCGTGTCGGATTGCCGCGTGGATCACGCAACGGATCACGCAACGGATCACGCAATGGATCTTGTAGCGGATCTTGAAAACCCTGATTCCGGTTCTCGAGTGGATCATCCAGCTGCCCCGGTTCAGGCAACTGACCGGGATCAACCAGTTCGCCCTGTTCTGGAAACTGACCGGGGTCCTGCAAGACACCAAAGTTTCCACCGGATGGCGGGACCGGCTCCTGTTCCTGATAACGTCGTAGTGGTTGACTGGCCGGAATCACGTTCTGCTGGCCCTGACGGCCTCGATCGAGCACGGATATCGGCATTCCGTTTTCGTCGACCATTGCTACATGCTCGTGAGGAACCTGACCATCAACCTGCTGAACCTCAGTCGAATCGTTGCGAAGAGAAGGATAATCACCAAACGGATCCATGGTTGCATCATCTGCATCAACGCTCATCAAAGCCTGTTGCGCTTCGTAGTGGTGCGGTTCGACAAGCGGCTCCACTTCGTGCTGCACTTGTTGAATTTGTTCCTGATACATCTGACCGGCACGAGTTGGAATTCCCGTGGTTGCCTGCTCACGCTGACGCGAGCGGATTTCCGCATGAAGTGAATCGGCTGCGGAGCCCGTTTGCTGATTCGCGTCAACCGGTGGTCGAGTCTGTACCATCGCCCGCGGCGACGGGGTCGGCATGGCCGGCGCGGATGTGTAAGCCTCTTGATAACGATCCGAAGTCAACATTCCCGCGATTCTTTCCTGAAGTCCAGGACCGCGTTGCTCAGTCAGGTTGCGACCGTTCAACTGGCTGCGTCGAAAGGACTCGAACATATCGTTCCGCGGCGCGAAACTGGCGGAACCGTTCTGCGAAACTGGAGGAGCAACAGGTGGTCGCATATGTTGTGGCGGAACTGGACTACCGGTTGCCGGCGGTTGCATTGATCGTGCAGGCACGTCTTGTGAAAACCGTGCAGGCACGTCGGTTGAAAAATGTGCAGGCTGTTGTGGAGGCACCTGATAGGCTTGCTGCTCCATCGGGCGAGTAGCTGGCGGCGCCGTTTGTGGTGGTGCCACTTGTCTTGGCGCCGTTTGTGGTGGCGCAGCTTGCATTGGTACAGGCGGCGCGGCGTACCCGCTTGTGCCTGAAGCAGGCTGCTCATACTGAACACTGTCCACGGGTTGTGGAGCCTGGTTGTAGCTTGCTGGAATCCGGGCATCGTAGGACCTGCTCTGCCGCTGATGCTCAGGGCCGAACAGTTCGGCTCGAGTCCGGTCATAATGCTCCTGCTCTTCAATATGGCGACGAGCATTTTGTGCACGGAATCTGGCCGCGAGTTCATCAAGTGACAACTCTTCATCCGGACGGCCGTCCATGAATTGATGAGGAGCGGCGTGCACCGGCGGTGCATAGGTCGGCTGCTCGGGAGGCGCGGCCGCATAGGCGGGTGCAGCTTCGCGGTTCTGATCGTCCGAAAAACTCAATGTCGGACCGTCCGCGTGCCCGTGGAAGGCTTCGTATGGCGAAACAGGTTCGTTGTTCCGAGGGGCGCCTTGCTGCATCGTCATAGCGCCTTGCTGCATCGCCACAGCGTTTTCTTGAATCGCCATAGCGTTTTGCTGAATCGCCATATCCTGCTGCGAAGGCACACGCGGCGCTGGCCCTTGCAATGCTGCCGGAGCCTGTGCTCCAAACTGCATGCCTGATTCCGGCGCAGTCATGATGGACGTCGGCTGCTGGCCGGTGTCGGACATCATCATCTGCGCTTCCCGCTGCCAGTTGTCGTTTTGCGGTGCTGGAAATGATCCGCCGGCCTGGGCATTTACGGGTGATGCCGTGGCGAATACAGCGGCAAGGGCAACCGGACCTGCGATTCTGCCGGCAAACCGGCAAAGGTCGGTCAGTGAAAAGAAGACAGGGCGGTGGGCGTCGTTAGCCTCGGCTGTTTGACGACGCTTCGGTACTGTAGTTCGGCGCTTCCTGCGTAATGGCGATGTCATGGGGGTGACTCTCTCTGACACTGGCTGCGGATACGCGTACAAATCGCGCATCCCTGCGCAACTCATCGATGGTTCCCGTTCCGGCATATCCCATGCCGGCGCGTAAACCGCCCACAAGCTGGTAGACGAAATCGCTTAACCCCCCCTTGAAAGGAACCCGACCTTCGACTCCCTCCGGCACGAACTTTCCCGGTCCTGCCTTCGATTGTCGGTATCGATCGCTCGATCCTTTCGCCATGGCGCCCAATGAGCCCATGCCACGGTACACCTTGAAGGTGCGCCCGTGGTACAGAATCATCTCGCCCGGACTCTCCGCCAGTCCTGCGAACAAACCGCCGATCATGCAGCAGTTTGCTCCTGCCGCAATCGCTTTGGTGATGTCACCCGAGTAACGGATTCCTCCATCAGCAATGACAGGTGTGTTGCTTTCCGCGGCCACTTTCGCGGCACTGTGGATCGCAGTTATCTGCGGCACGCCAATGCCGCTGACGACTCGTGTGGTGCAAATCGAGCCCGGCCCGATGCCGACTTTTACAGCATCTGCTCCGGCGTCAATCAATGCGCGACAACCTTCAGCCGTCGCGACATTGCCCGCAATCAAATCAATCTCGAACCGCTTTTTCAGTTCTTTGATCGTTTCGATCACATTGCTCGAATGACCATGAGCACTGTCCACAATCAACACGTCCACATCATGCTTGATCAGCATTTCGGCACGCTCGTAGTCGTGCACGCCGATTGCTGCTCCCACTCGCAGCCGACCGAGCTTGTCTTTGCAAGCATTCGGGAACCGGCGCATCATGTCGATGTCTTTGATCGTGATCAGCCCTGTCAGAATGTTATCTTCGTCAACCAGTAAAAGTTTCTCCACCTTTTTAGCCGTTAAAATCTTTTCAGCTTCCTCAAGCGTTACAGTCCCCGTGGCTGTAACCAGATGATCCTTCGTCATCACCTCGGAAACACGCGTTTCGTCGGATTCCAGGAAGCGCAGATCGCGCCGCGTCAAGATTCCGCACAGCTCGCCATCAGCTAGCACGATCGGAATCCCGGAGACATCATGCTGCTCCATTCTTCGCTGTGCATCGGCGACGGTAGCATCCGGTGGTAGCACAACGGGGTCTTCAATGATTCCGTTAGCGCTGCGCTTTACGTTGTAGACCTCTTTGGTCTGCAGCTCGGCGGACATGTTTTTGTGAATTACGCCCAGACCACCGACTTTCGCCAGTCCGATTGCCATCGCACTTTCAGTAACGGTGTCCATCGGAGCGCTGAGCAGTGGTGTATTGAGGCGGATGTTGGATGTCAGTTGCGTGGAAACATCAACATCTGCGGGAACGACTTCAGAATAGGCCGGTTCGATCAGGACATCGTCAAACGTGATACCGGTGTAGAGAATTTTGTCGTCCATGGAGTGCCTCATCTGGCCGCAAAAGGCTCAGTCTTGAGTCCGGGGGGCTCTGAAAAATGAAGCAATCCAGTATCTCAATAATTCGACGTTTTTACAATCAGGGCAGGGTAGTGGAAAATGAAAACTTCGCGGCAGTTGCGGGCCGTGAAGAAGTGCTCGCCCGGAGGAAATGACGAGTCCAGACTGGTGTGCATTCCGCGCGACGAGCGAGTCTAATTTCTGACGCAACTGATTGCGAACCAACTGTGTTGAACAGCCGGAGAATTGCCATGCTTCGATACTTGTTTCCTGTTTTACTGCTGTTCGTCAGCACAATCGCCTGCGCTCAGGACGCATCCCCGCCGCCGTTTTTTGCCTCGGGCGTGAAGGCGGGCGAGGTGACTAAGGATTCAGCGATTATCTGGGTGCGGCTGACTGAATCGGCAACGGCTGACTTTGATCGACTACCTATTCTGACCGAGGGTCTGCCCACCAATGAGCGCTCGAATATCGAGATGCCTGTAGACATTGTCCCGGGCATCGCCGGTCGCGCGAGAGTGCGATACTTCGTCAGCGGAGTTGACGGCGCTTCCGAAGAGGCCGGTGCAACAGAATGGACCGATGTCAGTTCAGCTACAGACTTTGTCCATCAATTCAAACTGGGCTCGCTTCTGCCTGACACAGCGTACGATTACATTGTCGAAGCCAACCGCGGTGGCACGAATGTCGGAGTGTCCCAGATCGCCGGGAGCTTCCGAACGGCTCCGGCGGCTGATCAGTCTGTCCCGATCCGGTTTATCGTTTCGACTTGCCAGGCGGTTCGTAGCATCGACTCTGGAAGCGACGGTCACATCGCCTACTCTCAGATGTCATTGTTTGATCCTCACTTCTTCGTTCATACCGGCGACATTTTGTATTATGACAAGGTTCCACTTTGCAAAACCGTGGCACAGGCGCGAGCGAAATGGAATCTGATGTTTGCCTACGGGCACAATCTTGAATTCCACCGGACTCACGGATCGTACTTTATGAAGGACGATCACGACACGTTGAAGAACGATTGCTGGCCCGGGCAAACCTACGGTGATCTGACCTTTGACGAAGGGCTCGAGATCTTTCGCGAACAGGTGCCGATGGGCGAGCAGACTTTTCGGACGGTTCGCTGGGGGCAGGATGTGCAAATCTGGATGACCGAGAATCGTGACTTCCGTTCATCCAACCGCGACGAGGACGGGCCGGACAAGACGATTCTTGGTGAAGAGCAGAAAGCCTGGCTGATGCAAACGATTGATGAGTCCGATGCGACTTTCAAGTTTGTCATCACACCCGGCCCTATCGTCGGCCCGGATAAACGCGGTAAAGCGGACAACCATTCCAATGCTGCGTTTGCGCATGAAGGTAACGAACTGCGCGAGTTTCTATCGGCGCAGGAAAATGTCTATGTCATTTGCGGCGATCGTCACTGGCAATACTGCAGCCAGGATCCGGCTTCAGGGTTGATCGAGATGGGCTGCGGCCCGATCAATGACGAGCACAGCTTTGGTGGTAACCCCGGCGAGAACGCCGACATGCATCGTTACTTCAGCCCCAAGGGCGGATTTCTGGGAATCACGGTGGATGGCGATACCGCGACGGCTCAGTGGTTCAATTCCAGCGACGCCGATCCGGAAACCGGTCAACCTGCTGTGTTGTATTCCGAGACGTTTACTGACAACGAATAGAAGGCGGTTCTACATCATCGCATGTGCGAGTCAGGTATTGTTGGCAGAGACAACGCGTTGAATGGACACAGCTGAATCGGCAAGGCTAATTCCAATAGTCAGAATTGAATCTCAATGAAACTGCTTCAAAATATCTTCCCGGGCTGGTTGCTCCTACTCTTTGTTGTGCAGCCGTCGATCGCTCAGCAGCAT
Organism: Planctomycetota bacterium; assembly: GCA_039029995.1. Classification (GTDB taxonomy): domain Bacteria; phylum Planctomycetota; class Planctomycetia; order Pirellulales; family Pirellulaceae; genus Mariniblastus. The sequence goes on along the minus strand of JBCCFB010000053.1, from coordinate 2,305 downwards.
GTTTCTACGCGCGTTCCAGCAGAGACGTGGCTTGCATTTGAGCAAACCTCGGACGCCGGTTTCACAGTTGATCTTGCCGATCAATTGATCGAACAGTGCGTACCAAGCGGCGCTTCGGCAGTTCTTGTCATCTATGACGGCGCAGTCCTGTTCAGCTGGGGCGATGTGGAAAAGCGTTACATGTGCCATTCATGCCGCAAGAGTTTCATGAGCATGTTGTACGGCATTCATGTTGCCGAAGAGCTCATTGACCTCGAAAAGTCGCTCGCGGAGCTGGGTATCGACGACAAACAGCAACTTTCTGCTGAAGAGCAGACTGCAACCGTTTCCGACCTGCTCAAGTCCCGGTCCGGTATCTACCATCCGGCAGCTTACGAGCCGCAAAGTATGAAGAACAACCGCCCCGAACGCGGTTCCCATATTCCGGGTGAACATTGGTGGTACAACAACTGGGACTTCAACACCTCTCTTACGATTCTGGAACAGGAGGCCGGCGAAAAGTTTTTCGAGTCGTTCGATGAGCGAATCGCGCAGCCGATCGGGCTACAGGATTTCCGTTTGGGTGACGGCTACTACCACCTCGAGCCGGAATCGATGCACCCTGCTTATCCGTTCCGTTTGTCGGCACGAGACATGGCCAGGATCGGATTGCTCATGGCCAACGGAGGCCGTTGGGCAGACCAGCAGATCATTCCACCAGACTGGGTACGCGAAAGTACTGAACCTCATTCTGAAACAGGTAATTGGAACGGGTTCAGCGGCTACGGTTTCATGTGGTGGATCGGAACGGCCGGAGGCTGCAAAGTTTTTTCAGCTCAGGGAACCGGCGGTAACTCGATCTACATTATTTCTGATCGCAAACTAGTCTTCGTGTTCCGCGCTGATACGTTCAAAGGCGGTTCGACTGGCTCGAGGCCTCGCTGGAATATCGTTAACGCTGTGCTTGATGCCCAATCAGGCGCCGCAACCGGGGATCCCAAGTTGGTCGAGGTGGAAGATACAACACAGCTTCCTGATCCGGTTGAGCTATCGGATGAATATCTTGCACAGTTTCCACTTGATATCAGACGCCATCTTCCTGAATCGCTGCCGGCCGCGATCCGTGATGAACCAGTGCGCATTGCACTAGAAGGCGATGTGATGGTTGTGTACACAAGGCGTCCACCAGCGCTGCAGTTCGATTTAATTCCACTGGCCGAGGATCGATTCTGGATCTGCACCATGGATGAAATCGGAGTTATTGATCGCGACCGCGCGGGAAATCCTCGACGCTTCGTGGTTCGCGGCGATCTCGAAGCACATATCAAGGAGCTGGAAAATGCGGGGCAAACGGAGGAGGCAGCTCGCGAGAGACTGAGGCTCCTTGAAGTGTTTCCACAAGGCCCCAGCGAAGACAGGTAGTCAACCGTTTGCTCCTGCAGTCTCTGCCTCGCCTCCAGCGTTTTCAGATGAAGTGGAGAACGATCTGATGTTGCAAACCTCTGCCAAATTTTGTGGGCGCGGTTTGCCGCTGACTGCAACTGCGACGGCACAGTGGTTCAACTCCAGCGACGCCGATCCGGAAACCGGTCAACCTGCTGTTTTACATGAGGAGATATTCACAATGGAGCGGCTGGATCGCTAACGCATAGTCATGCATCATTGATTACCTTCCCCTTTTGCTGAATTTGGTGATCGGAATTGATAAACTTGTCGTTTTGTTATCGAAGTATCAAAACGATGCACGGGCAAGTATCACATGCCGGACACCAACGCGCGACGAAAGCTGTTCCTCTCTGCGGTCTCCAGTGAGTTCGAGTCATACCGGAAACTGCTTGCCGGAGACCTGGTTCGTCCGGATCTCGACGTTGCTGAGCAGGAAAGTTTCACCGTTACGGGTGGATCAACTCTTCAGAAGCTGGACGAATATATTCGTGCTTGTGACGGCATCGTCCATCTAATCGGTAAAGCGACAGGAGCTTTCCCTGAAGTACCGGCAGTCAGAAAACTACTTGAAGAGTATCCCGATCTTGCTGAAAAACTGCCTTGTTTGGCAGAGGTACCATAGTCCGTAGCCCTGGCTTGCAGTCCCCCAGCCAGGGAAACGCTATAAATACGTCCATGTAGGCTCAACGGCCGCATCCATGCGGCCGATGTTCCCTGCTTTGCTAGAGGCAGAAAGGGCTTAGAACTCCAGCACCGAATTAATCTTCACGCACCGCGCTGGAGATATACCTAGTCGTTAAGATTCAGGTACTGCTTGACCCAGTGGTTGGTCATGGCATCGCTGGTTTCGTTATCTCCGCCCTGCAAGGCCGAGAAAATC
>JBCCFB010000052.1:0-27943 GCA_039029995.1 Planctomycetota bacterium | reverse complement strand
CGGACATGGGAAAAGTGTGTCCGTCTGTGGATCACTTTTCTGGACTTCTTTTCGCTCGAATTGTATTTGAACTGATTCAATGGCCCGACGACGTGGATTTCTACCACCGCTTACACTGATCGTGATTGCGGTATTTCTGGTGCTGCTGGTCATTGGTAATCCACAGTGGACATTCTGGGGTGCCGTTGTCGGCATCGCTCTTCTTTCTGCGAAATTCCTGATCCGGCAATTGATCTGGATGATCGTAATGGCCGCTTTGATACTCGCGGTCCTCTATGGGCTGGGCTTCCTCGCAATCGGATGATCGCGACCGATTACCGGTTCTTGAAGTCTGATGCGATGGATTGCCTTTCGTTAGAATGAGCAGGGATCTCTGTTTCAGCATGCGTGCTCGCGGATTGCATCAATATGGCTTTTCGAATCAGTAATCGCCCAATGGCTGGCGTTGCTGGACTTATTCTTCTTTGCGTCGTTGTTTCGCTCACTCCAGTGAATGCCTGCGCACAAGTAGATGTCCAAGCGCAGAATCGTGCACCGGAAACTGCTGAAAAGCCACCCGTCTATATGCACTACATGCCATGGTTTGAGACTCCGGAAACGACGGGGGGCAAAGGCTGGGGCGTGCATTGGCAGATGGCAAACTGTGACCCTGAACTTGTCGGGGAGGATGGCAGGCGGCAAATTGCAGCACACTTCTATCCGAAAATCGGCCCCTACGCATCCATTGATCCACGCGTCATCGAATATCACTTTCTCTTGATGAGGCTGTGCGGAATTAAAGGGATTCTGATCGATTGGTATGGAGTCCAGGGACGAAACGGAGATATCGAATCATTGCTTCGAAACTCGAATGCGATCGTAGATGCGACGGAAAGATACGGGCTTGAATTCGCCATTGTTCTAGAAGATCAGTTTGCGCGATCGGCGAATGACATAACGGTCAACGTGAACTGGTTGCAGGAGTATTATTTCGGCCGGTCAAACTACATCAGGGTCGGTGAAGAGAATAAGCCGCTGCTTATGGTGTTCGGCCCGCAATTCGCGCAGCAACCCGAACAATGGGGTTCGATTCTCAACGATTTGAATGAGCCGGTCGCGTTGATGCCGCTCTGGGGCGAATCCGGGGACGCAGGCGAATACAGTTCAGGTGAATTCGCATGGGTATGGGAAAACGGGGATGAAAATAATCACATTGAAGTCCTGACACGATTTCTCGATCGCGAACAAGCCGAAGGCTCGATCGTCGCCGGTTCGCTCTACCCCGGGTTTGTTGACTTCTACGAGGAGGGCGGCGCTGAAAACCGGCTGGCGTTCGAAATTCCGCACGACAACGGACAGACGCTTCGCAGCGTCATCGATGTCTATAGCGCAGATCGGCTGCAGCGGTGTGATCTGATACAAGCCGTCACCTGGAACGATTTCGGTGAAGGAACAATGTTTGAGCCGACGATCGAAACAGGGTTTTCGTATCTGGTTCAGCTTCAGCAGTTCACCGGGACCGGATTTGACGAGTCGGATCTGGAACTGGTGCATCAGCTTTACCTGGCGCGCCGGAAGTGGGCTGATGATCAGGAGAAATGGTCTCAGCTCAATGAAGTATCAAGACTGCTGCGGGAGCTGAAAGTGGATGAAGCGTACGAATTGTTATACGCCACCATTGATTAGCGGCCACCATTGATTAGCGGCCACCATTGATTAGCGGCAATGGTCAACCATGATTAGCGATGAGCCCCGGTTGACTCTAAATGCCTCTTCATCGCCTTCAGCGTTGCCTCACTGACGTGGTGCTCGATGCCTTCACTGTCCACCGCCGCGGTCTGTTCGTCGATACCGAGCGAGAGCAGAAACTCGTAGACAATTTCATGCCGTTTGCGGGAGGCCCGCGCCATTCTTTTGCCTGAAGCCGTCAGCGTGATCGGACGGTAGGGCTCGGTCAGTAGCAGCCCTTCATTTTTGAGCCTTCCGACGATCCGGGAGACCGTTACGTGGCTGACGCCGAAATGCCCTGCAAGGTCAACGACCCGGCAGGTGCCCTTTTCGTCGATAATGTCGGACACGGCTTCGACGTAATCTTCTGCCGTCTCCGTGGCATGGTCGTTTCTTGTTCGCTGGTGCGGGTTTGACCGTTTCTTGCGGCTTGCCATTCTCGTTCCGTGTGAAGTTTCCGGATGAAACCGGTTGTAGCGTGGGGAAATGATTATAGGGTGTTGACAGAACTGTAGCCATTGCTACACTTTTGCCGACAAATGTAGCATAGGCTACTATTTCTCCGATTATCGAAAGGTCACCGGAAATGAAACCGGAATCCTGCTGCCAACGATTGAAATTCCGCTGTTCGAAATTCCGCTGTTCAAATGGCGGTCGCAAGGCGTTTACTCTTGTTGAACTGCTTGTGGTTATTGCCATCATCGGCATTCTCATCGGACTTCTGCTTCCGGCGGTACAAAATGTTCGTGAAGCCGCGCGAAGAACCAGCTGCAGCAACAATCTCCGGCAGCTCGGCCTGGCGATTGCAAACTATGAAAGCGCCAACGAACATTACCCTCCCGGGTACAGTTCTGAGCCGACTTCGAACGGATCGGTCCCGTCGGGTGTTTATATCGATTCGACGACGTGGGATGCAGCCCCGGGCTGGGGTTGGGCGAGTTACATCCTGCCGCAGATCGAAGGTGGAAACATCTACGACCGGATTGATCTGTCACGGCCTATCTGGGACACCCGGCATCGCGACGTCATCCAGAACCAGCCCTCAGTTTTTCTATGTCCCTCTGCGTCGGGGGACTCCGGGCCGATGCAGGTTGTGGATGACTCAGAAGCGCCTTGGTCGCCTGACGGAAACGCTCCGCTGAGGCTGGGACGTTCGCATTATGTCGCCAGTCACGGACAGGAATCCTGCTGGGGCGAGTGCGGGGCAGCATTGACCGGGGTTGTTTTCACCAATATCTACACCAGTGCAACGGCGACAGTGACTGTAAACGGCGATGTCTCGCGTGTGGCTGACGGTCCTTTCTACCGAAACTCCAGAACCAGGATTGCAGAAGCAGGTGATGGAACCAGCAATACAATTTTCCTTGGTGAACATTCGTCGAAGCTGAGTGACAAAACCTGGGTGGGAGTTGTGCCGGGTGCGTCGATTCATCCGCGGTTAAGTACACCTGAGAACGGACCTGATGGCGCCGCAACGATGGTGCTGGTCCATGCGGGGCCCTCCGGTGGAGAACTCGACATCACCGGATTCCCGATTATTCACCCGGTCAACTTTCCCACCTACCATGTCGGACAGATGTTCGCTGAGCATCCTGGTGGCGGGAATATCTGTTTCGGAGATGGATCGGTTCACTTCTTCAATCAGTCCATTGACTTGATCACGTTTGCTGAGATGAGCAGTCTAAATGAAGGCGAAGTCGTAGGAGACTGGAAATGAGTGGGAAAACGGCTCTCGCGTATTTTGCAGTGGCTGCCGTCGTAATTGCACTGGTCGTCTGGTCGAGCAATCAGGGGTATGGCAAAGTCAGCCAAAGTGCCTACGAAGTCGCAACGGCTACGTATTCAGCATCTCTGGCACGCAGCCTTGAGAGAATTGAGTCTGTCGAAGAATTGCTGGAAGAGGATTCAAGACTGGCAGCAATGTCTGAGCAGGAAGTCAGATGGCTGCGCGATATTCTGGACTCGGCGAAAGCCGGACACTGGGAAGAGGCGGCTGACGCAGCGAGGATGATGATGGAAGATCAGGTCGAACACCAGTAAAACAAAAAAGGCCGCCGGAACTCAGGTTCCGACGGCCCCGATGTCTATGATTTCAACTTGTCGATACCGAATCGCCGGTTGTCTCAAGCTCAGACAAAAAAGCTCGCTGTGCTTTTTTCTGTCGTCCTCTGGACGTGTTCCGTGCACGGTCAAGATCGTTGCGAATCGCCTGGTCCATCTTGCGAACCGCTAGAACCACGCACTCGAATGCAGATTCGGCTCGAGCTGACACATGAACTGTGCCACCGGGTTTAAGTGCCACGTCGATCGTGCACCGCCCGTCGAACGCGTTTGACTTTTTCGTCCGGTCTTCCAGGCGGACATCAACCTGTTCGATGTTTGAGTTGACTTTTTCCAGTGCGAATTCCACTTTCTGCTGGATAAAGCCGCGAATTGGTTTCTCTCTACGGATGTTTCTGGTGACGATATCGATCCTCACGCTGATACCCCCTTTGCGAAGTTGACTTCGTTAGAAGTCTCTTGAACTGGTGAACAGTCCCCTCCAGCAACCACGCGCAGGTTGAAGCGGCGAACGCTTCTGCATCCAGGGCGGCGCGAAGCTCTGTTCGCGCCGACGGTCAGTCCTGTGGAAGTGGTTATCGTGTCGGGTTTCGTTCAACGGTGAATTCGGGCTGCGCTGCAGTGCCACTTTCGTGGCCTGGTTCAGTGATTCGTCCATAACTCAACCCCCTGTGTAAAGGATACGTCACAAAACTTCGTGGGGCTCATTATGTCACGAATTCGCGAAAAATAAAACGTTTTGGCCAGGGACATTTGCGCGTCCGACATCCTCCTGTTTCCTCGAAACTGGCATGCCAGTTGCATCAGGATTCGAAAACCGAAATTGATGCAAATAGATATTCGTTCGTTAGCCGGCGACTTACGGGAACGGGAGTTACTGGAAACGGAACGATTTCAGCCGCAGCGCATTGAGAACGATAATCAGATCCGATGCAACCATTGCAAAAGCCGCCATGATCGGATGAAGTTCTTTCAACCAAACCGGCGCCGAAACCACCAGCGCAAAAATTCCTGCCGCAACAGGAATCAGCAATACGTTGTAGGCGAATGCCCAGAATAAATTCTGTTTGACGTTGCGTAGCGTAGCAGCCGACAGTTTTGCGGCATCAACTGCAGAAGTCAGATCGCCGCGAATCAGCGTCACGTCGGCGGCTTCCATGGCGATGTCTGTTCCAGTTCCTATTGCGATTCCGACATCGGCTTCTGCGAGTGCGGGAGCATCATTTATTCCGTCGCCGATCATTGCGACAACATGCCCTTGCTCTTGAAGCCGGCGGATTGTTGTTGCCTTGTTTTCCGGTAGGACTTCGGCGGATACGGACTCAATCCCGACCTCACTGGCAACTGCAGTGGCCGTCTGCAAGTTGTCGCCGGTCAGCAACGTAACCTGCATGCCTCTTTCCCGCATCAGCTGAATGGCCTTCGCCGAGTCGCTCTTAATCGTGTCGGCGACTGCGAAAATACCGGAAACTTTCCCGTCGATAACAAGCCACATCGTCGTTTTGGACTGTGAACGCAGCCTATTTGCCATCTCTTCGTATGGAGACGGGGCCACGCCCTCTTTCTGCATCAGCCGGTCATTGCCGAGAAGAATTTCGCAACCGTAAAGAGTCGCGGTGACCCCCATCCCGGGTACTGCTGAAAAATTATCGGGCATCCCCAGGCTAAGTCCGCGATGTTCTGCTTCTCTTACGATTGCACGTGCAACTGGATGCTCGCTCCCCTGCTCCACTGACGCAGCAATCTGCAGCAGCCTGTCATGCGCGGCACTACTTGATTCAGAAAATGCTCCTGTTGTCTCAGAAGAGGTTCCTGCCGGGACGACGTCCGTCAGAGAAAGTTCGCCCGCGGTTACTGTTCCAGTCTTGTCGAGGACAACGTGTGTAACGCCGCATAACTTCTGCATCGCTTCACTGGACTTGAACAAAATGCCACGCTCGGCGCCGCGCCCCATGCCGACCATGACCGCCAGTGGAGTCGCCAGTCCCATCGCGCAGGGGCATGAAATTATCAGGACTGCAACTAACCGCAACATAGCGGCGGTAAAGCCCGCACCACTCAGCCACCAGATTGCAAACGTCGATACCGCGACCATGCAGACAATCGGTACAAAGACGTTGGAAATCCGGTCAGCCAGTTTTTGAACCGGGGCTTTTGTCGTCTGGGCTCTTTCTACAAGTTGAACAATTCTCGCGAGCACAGATTGCGAGCCGTTTGCTCCGCTTTCAATCGTCAACAATCCATCGACATTGATGGTCGCCCCGATTACGGGATCGCCGGCAGATTTTTCAACTGGAAGGCTTTCGCCGGTGACCATGCTCTCGTCGATAGCGCTGCTGCCTTTGACGATGATTCCATCGACAGGAATTTTTTCCCCGGGGCGAACCAGAACGAGTTCGCCGGGTTCAACGAACTCAACCGGAACGGTCTGCTCTACCGCATTTCTGAGGACGTTAGCCGTTGAGGCTTGAAGATTCATCAACTTTCGGAGAGCTGACGATGTTCGGCGCTGAGCCTTGGCTTCAATCCACTTCCCGATCAGTACCAGAGTGATGACGGTGGCAGAGGTCTCAAAGTAAACGTGGTGTCCCCAGCCCTCGATTCCGAAAGTGTGAGTCAGTAGTACGGCGATGCTATACAGGTAGGCGACAGTCGAGCCCATTGCCACCAGCACATCCATGTTTGCAAAGCCGTTTTTCAGGCTGTTGTATCCGCTGACGTAGTATTCGCGGCCCACGAAGAATTGAACCGGCGTCGCCAGCGCGAACATCAGCCAGTTGACCCATGCGGCATTCGCCCATGGCCCCCAGAATCCGAAATCGCGACCCATGCTGACAACGAAAACCGGCAGCGTAAGGACAATTCCAAAGATGACAAGAAACCGTTTCCGTTCTACTTCACGTCTGCGAGTTGCCGCGAGCCTTTCCTCCGCAGTTTCACCGGGAACTTCGGCCTCAAAACCACTCGCGTTAATTGCCGCGACAATAGATTCAGCATCTGCGACCGTTTGATCGAATGTGACGAAGGCTTTCTCCGAAGGCAGGCTGACGGTTGCGTTGGCTACACCCGGGACGCTGTTGATGGCAGACTGGACATGATTGACACAACTGGCACAGTGCAGCCCCACGATCGGAATTTCTACTGCTGATAGCGGTGCTTGCATAACTGAGGTCAGGGGTGTTGCCGGCAGGATGTAGAAAACATGGTGTCAAAAAATGTAGGCCGTTCGTAGCAGAGTGACGCTTTGATTGTATCAATTCGTTTCAGAGAACTGAGCCACCACCTCAGTGGCCGTCTTGCTTAAACCCGGTCACGCCGCCCACAATTCGATTATTGGATATCCAGAACATCGAACAAGCCAGCTGTCACCCGATGTCACGAAATCAATCAGATATAGAGCAGCTTTATCGGGAAGATCTCGCCGCAATCCACGTAGATGGATACGGATTTCACTGGGAGCAGGCTGCCCCCTCAATCCTGTCGTGGCTGAAAAACTCCGGAATCAATTCTGGAATGGTCTGCGATCTCGGATGTGGAGGTGGACAGTGGCTGAATTGCCTCATCGAGAATGGTTATCGGACAACCGGAATAGACGTTTCACCCGCGATGATAGAGTTGGCGCGAAAGGCGGTTCCGGGATCGGCTTTGATCTGTGGTTCTTTTGCTGATATCGAATTGCCCTCGTGCGATGCGGTAACTTCTCTGGGAGAGCCGCTGAACTACCTCAATAGCGGGCCGTTGATGAAGCGTGCCATCAACAACGCGTATGCTTCGTTAAAGCCCGGTGGGTTGTTTATCTTCGATGTCAGGCACCCATCAACCGGAAAGGTTGAGCCCGTTCATCATGCCAAATCGCATGAAGACTGGTTTTGCTACGCGCGGATTGAAGAATCCGGCCGCGAACTGGTGCGACACATCCAGACGTTTGTGAAGAATCGTGGCGGTGGATTTACACGTAACTACGAAACTCACCGGCTCCGATTGTTTTCGCGGGCAGAGATCGTGAAATGGCTGCGTCAGACAGGATTCAAAGTCCGGGTAAGGCGCAGCTACGGGGAATACAAACTGGCAGATCGTCAATCGGTGTTCTTGTGCCGAAAGCCCTGAGGCATAACCGGAACGATCACCGGCGAATCACGCTGTCCGCGCGAGATCGCCGAGGATCTGCTTTGCTGCGAGTTTGCCGGGGCCTCCCATTACGCACCCTCCGGGATGTGTACCTGAGCCGCACTGGTAATAGCCGGGGATAGGCGTGCGGTACTGGTTCCATCCTCGTGCCGGCCGGTCCAGAAACAGCTGGTCTGCGAACAGTTCTCCAGCAAAGATATTGCCTTCGGTAAGCCCTACGATTCTCTCAATATCGAGTGGCGTGACAACTTCGCGATGAAGCACTTGACCCCCGAATCCCGGGAAAAAATCTTCGAGAGTTGACTGAACGGTATCGCCAAGATTTTCCTTTTCGCTATCCCAGTCGGTGCCTTCGAGATGATAAGGGGCGTACATGACAAAGCAGGACATGATGTGTTTTCCGGCGGGCGTCATGTCAGGATCAATCGTCGATTGAACACAACAGTCCAGGAACGGTTTGCTGCTGTAGCGCCCTGCTACGCAGTCTTGAAACGCAGATTCGAGGTAGTCGATTGACGGACCGACATTGGTAAAGCCGGCATAGATGTCCGTGCGACCTTCGAGTCCGGGAAACTGCGGTACGTCGGTCAGGGCAAAGTTGACTTTGGCGGCAGTGCCCTGGTATTTGAAGTTTTTGATCTTGTTGACCAGATCATCCGGAAGATCTTTTGGTTCAACCATTCGGAGGAATGTGTTGTTCGGATCGAGTGCGCTGACAATCGTGTCCGCTCTCAATTCGGTTCCGTCCTCAAGTCGAACCCCTTTAGCGCTGCCGCCATCGTACAACAGACTTTCGACAGCGGCTGACGTTCTGATTTCACCGCCGAATGAATGAACCGCTCGTGCGAGCACCTGTGTGAAGCCACCGTTGCCGCCTTTGTGGAATCCCCATTCTCCAAGCACCCCGTCGTACTCGCCCAGTTTATGGAACAGCCATACGAGGCCGGATTCTTTTGATCGCGGGCTGCACTTGCTGCCGATGATGCCGCTGGAGGCGATCATTGCCTTGATAAGATCCGACTCGATGTAATCATCAAGAATCTCGGCCGCACTGCAGTTGTAAAAGCGTTCAAAAAAAGCGCGGATATCAGGTGAAAGTCCCTGAAGGTATTGTTCCAGTTCATGAACAACAGCGACCTCTGATGGATCGTCGCTGGCCGCGTTGGGAGGTATCCGGTCCATCCATGGCTGCAGGGCGTGAGTGAGACGATTGATCAGATACCCGAGTTCTTTATAGCCTTCAGCATCCTCACGCGAATGCCTCGCTAGTTCATGGTAGTTGGCGTCGGAATCTGCTCCGAGAAGCAGGTATTCTCCGTCAAATCCGGGCTGGAACGTATTCGCCAGCGGAAGAATCATCAGCCCATGCCGCGCGAGTTCAAGATCATGGACGATGTCCGGCCGCAGCAGGCTGATTGCGTAAGAGAAGGTAGTGAAGCGATAACCCGGCACCAGCTCTTCCGTGATGGCGGCGCCGCCGACCATTGACCGACGTTCCAGCAACAGAGTTTTCAAGCCGGCTTTTGCGAGGTACGCGGCGTTGATGAGACCGTTGTGTCCGGCTCCGACGACAATTGCATCGTAATGGCTCATACTTTGTTGCCTCCCGATTCCGCGACGAGAACATTCTTTTTCAATCCTGAGACCAATTCGGTTTTGCGCGGCGGATCGAAAAACGGCATGGGAACAACACGTGCAAGTACATTGACCGGTTTGCGAATAACACTGACTTCGAGGTCCACTTCTGTTCCTGCGACGGCCGTATCCAGAGGAAGCTTGGCGATGGCCAGCGGCTTTTTCAGTAGCGGAGAGTAGACAAACGTGCTCGCGTATCCTGCGTAGTCCCATTGGACGTTGTTGCGTCGGTAGATGCTCATCGTCGTTTCGCGATAGGTCTCGTTTTTGTTAGGGAGAATTCCAGCTTCACGATGGATGCGGTCATAATCCTGCCAGTCAACTTCCAGTCCGACCGTCGTCCAGCGGCTGGACCGGTTCATGATTTCATTTTCAATCGGCGCTCGTCCGATGAAGTCGCGGCTATCTTTTTCAAGACGACGGAACATCCAACTCCAGCCAAGCTCAATGGGGCTTTCACGCTGAGCGTCAACCCACGCGTAGCGCGCCGAGTGAAAATCGACGTCCAGCAGAAGCAGGCCGGCTTCCACACGGGCCATTTTCAGCGCTGTTGTTCCGATGGGAGCAATGTTGAATCCGGCTCCCGCCGCCATTAGCGCGTCCCAGACATCGAGTGCGTCACCTGACCGGGCCCAGATTTCATAGCCAAGGTCACCAGTAAATCCTGTCCTTGAAATGATGACTTCACATCCGTTAATCGTCGCTGTAGCAAGATCAAAGTACTTGAGCGGATCAGCCGCGTCGGTGAGCCGTGAAAGCACGCTGTGTGCGTGCGGTCCCTGCAATGCAAGGATGCCGTAGTCTTCAGAAACATCCCGAACTTCGACGTTCTGTAAATCCAGGCCGCGCGCGATTTTTCGAAAATAACGCAAGGCAGGTTCTCCGGCGGTCAGCAGATACTCGTCTTCGCTCAGCCGAAGTATGACACCGTCCTGAATGACAAAGCCCTGTTCATTGCACCAGCACGTGTATCGTGCTTTTCCGGGAGGCATCGACGTGACACTACGCGCCATGGTGCGGTCGAGCAGTTTATTCGCTTCGTCGCCGGAAAAACGATACTTAAAAAGCGGCGAAGTGTCGAGCAGCGAAACCGAATTCCGGATCGCATAGTATTCGCTGACGATCGAATACTGAAAGTTCGGGGCGACGAGATAGCCGGACCAGTTCTTCCAGATTCCCGTTTCGTTCAAGGGTTCCAGCCGCGGATGGAACGGAGTCGTTCTAGGCATAAGATTACTTTCAACAACAAGTTCAAGAGGAACACACTTGAATTCGTTCTAAAGTCCGCTGTAGCGGTTTCGGTATCGGGTTTCAGATACGACGGCTGAAAGAATCATTTTCGCATTTCACAAATTGCACCATTTGTCTATCTCTATTCTGACTTACCCGCGATGCCGCGTGAAGTATCCGATGGGAACGATTGCAGTTCAAAACAGGCGGCAGCGCCGTCGCGTCAAATTGACCCGGTTGTTACACGGGCTTGCATCATTGCGGCTATCATGCCGAGAACAGCTACTAACTCAGGCGTCTTTTCCAATCTGAGGATGAGCAATGTTTGCCGAACTTGATGTCGTCACGCTTTCGCGAATTCAATTTGCGTTGACCATCATGTTTCACTATCTCTTCCCGCCGCTGACCATCGGTCTCGGCGTCATGATTGCCTATCTGGAAGGGATGTACCTATGGAAGAAACAGCAGATCTACATGGATGCTGCACGGTTCTGGACACAGATTTTCGGTGTCAATTTTGCGATTGGAGTCGCAACAGGAATCGTAATGGAATTCGAATTCGGTACGAACTGGGCGACGTATTCGCGTTTTGTCGGTGATGTTTTCGGATCAGCTCTGGCCGCCGAGGGCATTTTTGCGTTTTTTCTGGAATCCGGTTTTCTGGCGATCCTGGTTTACGGACACGACAAGGTCAGCCCCGGCTTTCATTTCTTTTCAGCATGCATGGTGGCCCTGGGGTCGATCTTCAGCAGTATCTGGATCACGATTGCAAATAGCTGGCAGCAGACTCCGGCCGGACACGAAATTGTTCAGATGGTCCGGGATGGTGAGCCGTGGTTCATTGATGGCGAGCCGGTAATGCGTGCCGAGATCGTGGATTTCTGGGCTATGGTTTTCAATCCTTCCACCGTCCACCGGTTGATTCACGTATGGCTCGGCTGCTTCATCATGGGGGCTTTTCTGGTCCTGAGTATCAGCGCGTACTACCTGTTAAAGGGGCGGGACCAGGAGTTTGCAAAGAAGTCGTTTCAGGGGGCATTGTTCCTTGCTTTGTTCAGCTGCCTTGCGATTTTCGTGAGCGGACATTTTCAGGCCAAAATGGTCTATGAACATCAGCCGGCAAAGCTCGCCGCTTTTGAAGCCCATTTCGAAACGGGCGTTGCCGAGATGAGCATCATCGGTATGCCGGACGAATCCAGTGAAGACATTCGCTACAACGTCGCAGTTCCCGGCGGCCTGAGTTTTCTGGTTCATGAAGACTTCGAAGAGCCTGTTATCGGTCTGGATCGGTTTCGACCGGAAGATCGTCCTCCAGTGGCGATTCCGTACTACTGCTACCACATTATGATCGGCACGGGCGTTGCCTTTACCGCGCTGACGATACTGGCGACGTTTTTTCTCTGGCGCGGGAAACTTTTTGACAAACGATGGTTGTTGTGGATCTTCGTGGTATCAATCGTTCCAGCTATTGCAGCAAACGAAGCCGGCTGGGTCGCAACGGAAGTTGGCCGGCAGCCCTGGATCGTCTATCCACCTATGCAGGTTGATGAATCCGGCCAGCGGGTTATCGATGCCGAGGGCTATTACGTGTTTGAAGAACATCTCGGCTTGCGGACGACCGACGCTGTTTCCAAAGCAATCACCTCCGAACAGGTGCTGACGTCGATCATCATGTTCGGCTTGATCTACTCGCTGCTCGGTGTCTTGTGGCTGTATGTTCTGAATTTAAAGATTCAAAAGGGGCCCCATTACGCCGGGGATGACGCAGAGCCTCCGACCGGAGAGGGCAATTCAGAAGGTGTCAAAGAAGCCGTGAGCGGACCGCATACGTTGACGGGAGACAGGTAATGGATCTGAATCTCATCTGGTTTGTTCTCTTGCTCGTTCTTCTGGCCGGATATGCAATCCTCGACGGATTCGACCTTGGAGTTGGTATCATTCATCCGATTCTCCCCGGAGGCCAGGAACGCAAAGTTGCAGTCAAAGCGATCGGCCCGCTTTGGGACGGAAACGAGGTCTGGCTGGTTACTTTCGGCGGCGCACTGTTTGCTGCTTTTCCGGAAGCCTATGCCACATTGCTGTCAGCGATGTACCTGCCGGTCATGCTGCTGCTGTTCTGTTTGATTTTGCGCGCCGTCAGCATCGACTTTCACTCCAAAGTTGCTTCGCCTGCCTGGCGTTCGGTCTGGGACGTCGGTTTCAACCTTTCCAGCCTGATGGCGACATTCGTTTTCGGAGTCGCTGCCGGAAATCTCATTGTCGGTATCCCCATCGACGAGCGTGGCGTCTACACAGGTTCAACACTGGACTTGTTTGGCTGGTATCCGCTGGCCGTAGGCGTTCTAGCGGTCGCAACGTTCGCACTTCATGGAGTCATTTTTCTATTTCTGAAAACCACCGGCGGCGTCCGGAAAAATTTGACTAACTGGATATGGCACTTCTGGGGTGTTTTTCTTGTGCTCTATATACTTGTTTCGATCATGACTCTGATCGAGCATCCGCATGTTGTAGAAAGAGTGAAATCAGCGCCGTGGGCGATTCCAATCGTCATTGTTAACGTGCTTTGTGTGGCTAATATCCCAAGGTCTGTGTTTCAGGGGCGCTTCGGACAGGCATTTGCATCCTCCTGCGTCAACATCGCTTGTCTGGTCGGCATGTTCGCTGTGTCAACCTATCCGGCGCTGGTGTACTCCACTGGAGAAGGGCCCTCGCTTGATCTGTACAACGCAGCCTCAAGCCAGGGAACATTGTGGCTGATGTTTATCATCGCCATGATCGGCCTGCCGTTTATCATTACCTACACGGTCGTCATCTACTGGACGTTCCGGCATCCAATCGACGCAGCCGATGTGTGATTGACGGGCGATTCAAAAAGTTCGATTAGCAGCCTGATTCGTCAGGCGATCGGTCATTTTGTTGAAATCTACGGTCGATCGCCGGATGTCTGTGTACCGGCAGCCGGTTCAAGTTGCATCTCTACAGCCGCAGGCTCCTCTGCCGGGACGGGGGCGATCGTCAATCCAAGTGGTTGATAGACGGAGCCTCGCATTCTCTTGTTGCCGAGATGGGGTGCGACTCTGATCGCCTCGCGGACTGCAGCTTCGGGCTCCAGTTCGTGAATAAGGAGCATGGAAAGAAAGGTGAAATCACCAAGTGCGCTTGCGTCCCAGTCGACATCCGTTGTGTACCCGGTAATCGGAAAGCGATTCGGTTGGTCCTTGAGTAGCCGATGCAACGAATCAGGATAGCTACCGGCCATCATGGAACATCCGGAAAGATGGAGTAGCTTGAGATTGCTGGTACCACTGACACAGTCCGCAAGGACTTCAGGGCCGATCGTTTCGTTGAAGACCGAAATGCCGCTCGGAGAACCATGTGTCGAAATGAGCAACACCACCGGGCCGGGAACGTACTTTACCTGCATGCAAAAACGTTTCAGATCGGTTGAGTCATGAAATGAGCGTCGGCGAACTTCAACATGTCTTGCCGAGCCCATGGTGAAGTACTCTTCAAGCATTTCGGAAAACGCGTATTGCGGTTCATCCAGCGTTGTTTCCCAGTTGGCCTCGAGGATGATCAGCCACACGCGGTCTTTCACTGCCTCGACTCTTTCCCCGGTCCAGTCAGCCCATCTCCTTTGTCCGTCCGGACGATATTTGCCCGTCAGGTTGTTGCCGTTGGACGACAGTTCGAACAAGGCCGCACCTTCTTCACCGGAAGGCTCGGCATACCGGAAAATCAGCCTTTCATCTCTGACTTGACCAATAACAGATGCGTCGATGCCTCTAAAATTGTAAAAACCCTCAACCTCGTCTCCATTTTGCACAAGTCGCATCTTGCCATAAGAAGTATCCCAGAGCCCGGAAAAGTTGGGCGCTGCAGTACGTCTTCCGTTCCATGGTTGCCAACTGAAGTTTCCTTCCGGACGCCACGCGCCAGACAGTCGCCGGCCGTTGTCATTGAGCTCGAATTTGGCTTCGCCCGATTGCACGTTGTCGCGAAAGGCAAGCATGGCGATGTTGCCTTCGAGTATTCCTTGTACGGTTCCAATCGTTCCGTCGCTTTCATATGAGCCTGAAATCGACTCCCCGTCCTGCTGTAGAATCAGCAATCCGTAATTGGTATCCCAATGCCCTGAGAAGTCCAGCCCTTGCGCCGCCTCTTGCACCTGCGCAGTTTCTGCATCATCGGTTGCCGTTGCATCCGGTTCAGAAGCTTCTTGAACCTCAGCCACGTTTTGTGCCGCGGCGAATGGTGTGTGCAAATGTGACAAAACGGAAGTAGAGAATATGGCGACTGCCGCAAAAAGAAATCCGGTTCTCATTTATGCCCCGACCGACCAGAAAGAAAACAGAGTAGAAAAGAAGAACGTCTCCCTACATCATAGCGACTGCTCGATACGATTCCGTGCATTCCAGAAATTTGCTGCTGGTCCGGGGAAGGAATCTTTTCCGAAATCAGTAAGGAAAGTCCGGGAACCGCGACACGTAGATATCAAACGCGCTGATATTGAACGAACTTCGGTCGTAAACATCCGCCCCTAGCCGCAAACATACCCCAGAACACCTTCACTCAGCTCAGGAATTGAGAATCGATGTCTGAACTCGCCCAGCTTCAACCTTTTGACGAACACAATCAGAAGCTGAAATCAAACGTACATCCCGATGGCTGGGGAAATCCCGGATCGGACAAGCCTTATCATCTTGTCGTGATCGGAGCAGGAACGGCAGGCCTGGTAACAGCGGCCGGTGCGGCTGGATTGGGAGCACGTGTCGCTTTGATCGAGCGGGAGCTGATGGGTGGAGACTGCTTAAACGTTGGATGCGTTCCTTCGAAGGGAGTGATTAGCTCGGCGCGGGCTGCTGCCGCAATCAATGACGCAAACCGTTTCGGCGTCAACGTGCCCGAAGGAACAACTGTTGATTTTGCGGCTGTGATGGAAAGGATGCGTCGACTGCGGGCCGATATTTCACCGGCTGATTCGGCCGACCGGTTCAAGGGGTTGGGAGTCGACGTCTATTTCGGTCAGGGCTCGTTCGTTGACAATCAAACCGTCGAGGTGAAGTCTTCCACAGGTGTTTCGACATTGAAGTTTAAAAAGGCGGTCATCGCGACCGGCGCGAGAGCTTCGGCTCCACCCATTCCAGGGCTTGAAGATGTCAAATACCTCACCAATGAAAACTTGTTTTCATTGACTGAGTTGCCGCAACGATTCGGCGTTATTGGCGGAGGACCGATCGGAGCGGAAATGGCACAGTCGTTTGCACGCCTGGGAAGTGACGTCACAGTGTTTGAAATGGCTGACCATATTCTCTCGAGAGAGGATCCGGAGGCTGCCGCAATCGTCCAGTCACAATTTGAACGTGACGGGGTTCGCATCGTGACGAGGAGTTCAGACCAGAAGGTCAGCAACACCGACGACGGAATTCGAATTACCGGTAAATCAAACGGCGAGCCGTATGACATCGTCGTAGATGAACTACTGGTTGCCGTCGGCCGGGCACCCAATACCGACGGACTCAATCTGGACGGCGTCGGCGTTGAGTTTGATCGCTCAGGTGTCACTGTCAACGACAACCTGCAGACTACCAATCCGCGGATATTCGCTGCAGGTGATATCGCGACCAGGTACAAGTTCACTCACTCTGCGGATTTTCTGGCGAGGATCGTTATTCAGAACGCGTTGTTTGCCGTCGGGCCGTTTGGAAAGAAGAAAGCCAGCGATCTGATCGTCCCGTGGGCGACTTACACCTCTCCGGAAATTGCTCACGTCGGAATGTATGAAAGCGACGCAAAAAAAGAAGGAGTTGAGATTGATACTTTCGTTCAACACTTTGACCACATCGACAGAGCAATACTGGAAGGGGCAACTGAAGGCTTTGTCAAAGTTCACGTCCGTAAGGGGACGGACAAAATCGTCGGAGCCACGATCGTCGCTGAAAACGCCGGGGACATGATCTCCGAAATAACAGTAGCAATGAAAAACGGTGTCGGGCTGTCCGGAATCGGTTCGACGATACATCCGTATCCGACGACAGCGGAATCTATCCGAAAGCTTGGAGACCAGTTCAACCGGACCCGGCTCACATCTTTCTCCAAGTCAATTCTTGGCAAATTGCTGTGGCTGAACGTCGGTGGTTGAATTTGGTAGCCTCGGCTGGAGCAGGTTTTTTCTTCAATTCCTCACAATTCTGGATTTTCGATTTTTTTTGAGGTCCGTTCTATAATTTGCGGCGGGATATCTTCAGGACATTTTCTGTCAAACGGAGCCGCGCGTGCTGGCTGGCGAAGAAGAACTGACCGTTGCCGACAACGAATTGCTGGGCCGCTATCTGATAGCGGGAGACAGCGATGCGCTGGAGCAACTGATCCGGCGTCATTCTGCGATGGTAATGGGAGTCTGCCGGAATCTGCTTTTGCATCGCCAGGATGCAGAGGATGCTTTCCAGGCTACGTTTCTGGTGCTGGCGCGAAAAGCGTCGAAGCTTACCAAACGCGGTTCGATCGCCGGCTGGTTGTATGAAGTGGCCGTCCGGAACTGTCTGCAGTTGAGACGAAAGAAAGGTCGAGCGAGGGAGACCGAGATGGTCGAAGAACCCCGAACCAGTGCTGAAGAACCGTGGCTGTCAATTTCCCATGCTCAGGAGAGCAATGCGGTACACACGGAAATCAAACGGCTGCCCGAACGGTACCGTGAAGTAATCGTTTTGTGTCACATTCAGGGGTATTCGCGACAGCGCGCTGCTGAACTTCTTGATACGACCGAGGCTTCCGTGAAGGCTTCACTGGCGCGAGGAAGGAACCTGCTTAGACGACGCCTGATCAAACAGGGAATCGTGTTAACTGCAGTTCTGGGAATGATGCGCACTGCAACGGCCTACGCCGGAGACAGTGTGAGTGATTCGTTGCTGGCTTCCACTTTGCAGATTTGTCAGTCCGCAGGTCCTGTGCCTGCGGGAGGCGGGCCGCCGGCAGGAGAGCCGGGCGGTATTCCAGAAGTTATCCAGCAACTTGCCAGTTCAGGAGCAGGTATGAGTACACCGGTATTATTGAAGACGTTTATCGCAGCAGCTCTGGTCTGTGGCGCGCTCGTAGTTCCCGTGAAGTTCTTCGGACAGAGTTCTCCTCGCGAGTCCGTGATCAGTCTGGACGGTGCGGTGGCCGTGGCGGAAGTTCAACCCATCGACATGTCTTTAGTTGCATCAGAGAGCGATCGCCGGGATGGCGACGAGGCGACGCGTGCCTTGCGTGACGAATGGAATCGTTTCTGGTTCATTAGTGCACCGGAGCAAACGACTGAACAGGAGGATGAACTTGTCAGGTCGTCGACGTCTGCCAGGGATGACAACCCCTTCCGCGCGGTCCCTGAAGATGAACCATTTGGAGGTAGCGATAGTCCGTTCGGCCCCGGGGACGGGCCGTTTGGCAATAGCGACAATCCGTTTGGTGATGATGAACCGTTTGGTGATAGCGGGAGTCCTTTTGGAAATGAAGATGAACCGTTTGCAGGAGACGGTAATCCTTTCGCACAGGATCAGGAACCTGCCGGGAGCGATGCCGGTGATGACAGTTCGGAGGGCATAGGCGTCGGCGGTGAGTTGACCGACCACCAGCTGGAAGAAGCCGCCACGCTGCAGCAGGAGTTTTATCGTCAATTCGAGCAACAGAAACTGGTCATCGAGCAACAAAATAACGAGATCAATCGACTCCGCGCGCAGGTGCGGGAACTTCAAAATGCGGCAGAAGTATTTCGCGTGGAAAACCGGAACTTGAAAGAGTACATCAATCAAAGTCAGGTGGAATCTGATGCTTCCGTGGGTGGCGGTGCAGGAACCAGCACAACTCCAGAAGACCCGGTGTCTGAGTTTGAGCCGGTCCAGGCTGAGCCAAAGAATGAGAATTCCTACTTGATTGAAGATAGTGCTGAATACTGGGAACTCATGCTGCAGTCGTTTGAAGCACGCATTGATGCCAAAGAGCGAAGTCTTCAGGTACCGATTTCAGGGGCCGAAAGAGCTGTCGCCCAGGCGGAAATCTACGAATTGCAGGCAAAGATTGTTGAAGCCCGACTCAATATCTCGCGGATCGACGCAGTCTCCGAACGAGGAAACGAGACTGCGCGGGACCGCAGCGCCGTACCGCCCCCGGCGTCGGATAAGATTGTCGAACCAGGTGACCGCCTTCGAATCGAAGTGGTTACGGATTCGACATTTAATCGAGTTGTGACCGTTGCTCAGGACCACACGGTATCGCTGCCTTTCGTAGGAGTCATCGACGTGCGCGGGCTGAGTCCCGAACAGATTGCTGCGAAAGTCGCCGCCGGTCTCAGAGAATTTATCCGGCTTCAAGACCGGCGAAGCGTATTCGTATCCTATGCAGGCACATCGGAACCTGCGGACAATACGGGAAGCCGCTAGATATTCTTTTGTAATCCTGAACGAATTGGACCGGATAGCGCAAGATGCGGCTTTGACAGACTTTTCAAAGCCGCTCATAATCCGGTCTGATCGTCAGGAAGTTTTCAAAACAAACCTCGGCCTGACATTGCCTTGAGGTTTCTTCTGAATAGTTCCTGGGTAGACAATCGGCTCGCATGATGCAGCCGGCGACATCTTTCGGGAACTTCTGATGTCAGGAAAACTCAATGACAAGCAACTGGTCCTACTCGACCAGTGTGAGCAGCATATTGAATACGTCTTTCAGGACAAGCAACTGCTGTTTGAAGCGGTAACTCATGCTTCGGTTTCCGAGTCACGCCTTCGATCCTATGAACGCCTTGAATTTCTCGGCGATTCAATTCTGGGATTTGTTGTCTGTGAATATCTGTTCGAGCGTTTTCCTTCGTGGCTGGAAGGCGACCTCACCAAGATCAAATCGGCCGTAGTCAGCCGGCGGACCTGTGCGAAAATCGGAGACCAGCTCGAACTGACGGAATTTCTTGTCGTCGGCAAAGGGCTCGGTTCCCGCGGAGCAATTCCTGACTCGCTGCTGGCCAACGCTTTTGAATCTATCGTGGGAGCGATCTACCTGGACGGCGGGATAGATGCAGTCAAGGGATTCCTGTTGAAGCACGTAAAAACCCAGGTGGACGAAGCTGTCGCCGGTCGGCTTTCAAGCAATTACAAATCTGAGCTGCAGCAGTTCTCGCAAAAAAGGTTCGGCATGCCGCCAAGTTACCGGCTGCTAGGTAATCGCGGGCCGGACCATGACAAGTCATTTATGGTGTCGGCGCATATCGGCAAGAATCGTTATCCGGCAGCCTGGGGCAAGAACAAAAAAGAAGCCGAACAACGCGCCGCAGCCAATGCACTGGCGGTTATTCAAGAGACGGAACTGCCATTTCCAGCTGAGGACGAGGACGAGTATTTCGAAAAATACGAAGGCGACAGCTGAGTATTAACAGTCGTTCAATTTTTCATGTCTGGATTTCTCACCGATCATAGCTGGATTTCTCACCGATCCACGAAGCTTAGTGATTACGAAGCTTAGTGATTACCGTTACGCATTGAATCGGCAATCATAAAGGCAATTTCCATCGCTTGATCGTAATTCAATCGGGGATCGACCGGACTTTTGTAGGCTTTTTCCAGGTCGGTTTCACCGAGCTGCGTCGCGCCGCCTACACATTCGGTGACGTTGTCTCCGGTAAGCTCCAGATGAACGCCGCCGAGGTGTGAACCGTTTGCCCGATGGATATCGAAAGCCTGCTGCAGCTCAGACGCAATGTTCTCATAACTGCGAGTCTTGATGCCCTGCTCTGTTACGTACGTATTGCCGTGCATTGGGTCGGAGCACCAGAGTACTTTCAGTCCAGCTGACTGGATCGCGCCGATCAGATTCGGCAGTGACTTTGCAACCTCCTGATACCCGAGCCGGTGAATCAGCGTGATGCGTCCGGGCTCATCCGTGGGGTTGAGATACTTGACGAGGTCTACCAGTTCTTGCGTATCCATTTTCGGACCGACTTTGATCCCGATCGGATTTGTGATTCCGCGGAAGTATTCAACGTGTGCACCGTTTATGTCCCGTGTCCGGTATCCGAGCCATGGCATGTGCGTGCTCAGATTGTAGTAGCCGTCTCTGCGAGGTACGTGTTGAGTCTGAGCTTCTTCGTAGCTGAGATGCAGGCCTTCATGGGAAGTGTAGATATCAACGTACTGAGATTCCCGAATCCTGCCTCCAAGAAAGGCTTCCATGAATCTCAGTGATCCGGTGATCGATTCGATCATTTCCCGGTACTGTTTGTACTGCGGAGAGTCGGATGCAAACTCAAGGTCCCAGTACTCAGGGTGGTGCATGTCCGCAAATCCGCCGGCGCTGAGACCGCGGATGAAATTCAGCGTCAAAGCTGCGCGCTCATAGCCGCGCAGCAGCAATTCGGGGTCGGGCCGTCTTTCGTCTTCGGTGAAGCCACTGCGGTTAACGATGTCACCACGATAGACGTCGAGTGTAACTCCGTCGCGGGTCTCCGTGTCTGCCGAACGTGGCTTGGCATACTGGCCCGCAATTCTTCCGACACGGATTACTTTTTTCATCGATCCGTAGACGAGCACAAAACTCATCTGCATCAGAACCTTCAGGTTCCGGACGATGTTTTCATTGCTGCAGTCATCGAGGCTTTCGCTACAGTCCCCGGCTTGCAGCAGAAACGCATTTCCTTCGGCGGCATCGGCAAGCAAAGACTTAAGCGATTCAACTTCCCAGCTGGTTACCAGCGGTGGCAACCTCGCAAGTCGCGTCAGAGCGCTGCTCAAGGCCGCGGAGTCGGGGTAAACCGGTTGCTGGGTTGCGATTCGTGAGCGCCATGAGTCGGGTTTCCATGCCTGATTTGGATCGGTTGTCATTACTGTTGCTCAGTCGATTGCCAGCGATGCGGCAGAAAAAAGTCGGGGTTGGCGTACGTCCGGATACAAAAATACGAACAAGAAAATCAGTGTAGCTATGAAGGGACAATGCAGTAATCGGTCGGTTCGGGGGCGGGATTCAAATGAACGTTTAATCGCTGCCGCACAACGGTTTTGAGTTTTGTAACAATCGCGACGTTGATTGTGCCGGCCGGACTATGCGGGTCTACGGCCGACATTGGCGTTGTCCCGGACCTAGATAGGAGGCGCTGAATTTGATGGCATGAAACCCGGCTCAAATCCGGATATATTGGTGCCTCCTGTCACCTCCGGCCGAATGGTTCGCAACCCGGCCCCTGGTGAAGCGTTACAGACTGATATCTACCTGGCAAAGCAATCTTTGGCCAGTCTGGCGAATTAAAGCGTAAATCTGGAGGCAAATATGCTTTCGCGAAAAGCGATCACACTGGCAGCCGTTTGCGGTCTGCTTATTTTTCCGTTCAGCCTGCAAGCTCAAGAAGCAACGCAGATGAACAGGTTGACCCCTGAAATTCTGTGGAAGATGGGGCGACTGGGTGGCGGCACCGTTTCACCGGACGGCATGATGCTGGCCTATACGGTTCGTCACTACGACGTTGCAAAAAACAAAGGCACTTCGTCTTTGATTGTACAGCCGGTCGGCGGCACCGGTGATCAACTTGCCATCGAAGGCTGGTCTTCGATCAGTGACATTCAGTGGGTTGTTCGAGACGGTCGTCCGTTTGTCTATTTCAGCGGCAAGCCCGCAAAGAGTGAAGACGAAAACGGAGAGGCGGACGAATCGGCTGATGATCCACCGATCGACACTCCCCAGGTCTGGTCGTTCGATGCCAATACCGGTGAGACGATTCAGCTGACGGCGTTTGAAGACGGTATCTCAAATCTGAAAGTCTCACCGGCAGGTACGCATATCGCATTTACCGCTGACGTGAAGATGGACAAAGAGGTAACCGAGATCTATGAGGACCTGCCTGAAGCAGAGGCAAGGATCATCGACTCACTGATGTATCGCCACTGGAACGCATGGCATGATTTCAAATACTCGCATCTGTTCATCGCTGAAATCGACGCCGACGGCCGGATGGTCGGAGAAGCACGTGACACGATGGCCGGTATCCGGGCTGATACTCCGGTTCC
The DNA here is from genome assembly GCA_039029995.1 of Planctomycetota bacterium. GTDB lineage: Bacteria > Planctomycetota > Planctomycetia > Pirellulales > Pirellulaceae > Mariniblastus. The sequence continues at coordinate 5,162 of JBCCFB010000052.1, read as the reverse complement.
GCCGTTCGGCGGTTCGGAGCAGTTCAACTGGTCGCCTGACGGCAGTGAGATTGCGTTCACGATGAAGGACGTAGAAGACTGGGCCGAGTCTACAGACAGTGATGTTTACGTTGTGTCCGTTAATACCGACGAGGCTCCGAAAAACATCACCGCTGGTCAGACCGGCTATGACAACAATCCCGTCTACTCACCAAACGGGCAGTATCTGGCGTATCAATCGATGGAGCGGGCATCGTTTGAATCGGATCGCAACCGGATCATGATCATCGATCGTGCAACCGGCCAGCAGCGCGATCTGACAGCCGGCCTTGATCAGACGACTCACGAGCCGACGTGGCTGCCGGATTCAAGCGGTATGCTGTTTTCGTCGGAGTACCGCGGTACCAACCAGATTTTCAAAGTTGCTCTCGATTCGCCGGGAGTTACTCAGGTAAGTAGCGGTCGTGTTAAAATAAACCTACAAGAAGTATTTAACCACCGCAACTCTGCTCTGGTTTCAAAGATGAGCATGTTGCGTCCGCGGGAGTTGTCTGTGCTCAGCCTCGACGAAGGGGTGGACCGGGTCGTGACCCACATTAACGATATGATCTATGCCAATCTTGAGCTTCCACGAATTGAAGAACGTTGGGTGGACGCCACAGACGGCAAGAAGATTCACTGCTGGGTAATCATGCCTCCGGACTTCGATCCTGCTGCGGAAAAGAAGTGGCCTATGCTTGCCTATTTTCAGGGGGGACCGCAGGGACAGATCGGACAGTGGTTCTCATTCCGCTGGAACTTCCACATGATGGCGGCAAACGGTTATGTCGTCGTTGCGCCAAACCGCCGTGGTCTACCGGGATTCGGTCGTGAATGGAACGACCAGATCAGTGGTGACTGGGGAGGCCAGGCGATGCAGGATTTGCTGTCTGCAACTGACGCGATGACCAAAGAGCCGTATATCGACGCAGAGCGCGTGGCCGGAATCGGCGCGAGCTTCGGCGGCTACACAGCCTACTGGATGATGGGCAATCACAACGACCGGTATTGCGCGATGATTTCGCACTGCGGCGTCTACAACCTTGAGTCCATGTATGGATCGACCGAGGAACTGTTCTTTGTAAACTGGGATCTTGGCGGACCTTTCTGGTCGGATCCTGCGGTCAAAGAAAAGTACGAGCAGTTCTCGCCGCACAATTTCGCCGGCAAATGGTCGATTCCCTTGCTGGTCATTCATGGCGAGAAAGACTTCCGCGTTCCTATCACTCAGGGAATGGAGGCCTTTACGGCTGCCCAGGTTCAGGACGTGCCTTCGCGATTCCTGTACTTCCCGAACGAGGGACACTGGGTGATGTCGCCACAGAATTCCATCGTCTGGTTCCGCGTGTTCTTCGAGTGGCTCGATGAGCATTGCAAGAACGGCGGAGAAGCAGAGGAATAAAAACCGATGCCAGTATTCTGCGCGGGCGACCGCGCAGAATACTTCCTCGTTTCACGGAGTTGATCGAATCATGGTCGTGAGCCTGTGTACTCGCGCCGTTTGCGTCATGCTGTTTGCCGTAATTGCTACATTCCCCGACGCAGCTCACGGCGATGCAAGTTATTCGTCCGCGGTAGACGTAAGCGAATTCAACGTCAGCCTGCCCGGCGGAAGTGTGTCGGCGCCAGTACACATCGGCACGACGGGCTCCGATCAAATTCAGGGAACTGCATGGAATATGCATGGCTCCGGTACCGGCAACCTGATGGACATGTTTGCAAATTCCTCCGGTTGGTCATCAAGACCGGGGTTTTCCCGGGCGTGGACCAATCCCGGCGCGCAAGAAGCCTGGCAATTATTCGTGTCGAACAATTCAGGCGCTGCAATAACCGGCGATACTTCGCTGACATTTTCCTACGATATTTCGTCGACGGTCACCGAAGCCAACGAATCGGCCACGTCCTTTTTCGCCATCGCTGTTGTCCTTAGTGAAAACGGTGTGGGAAATATTCAGCAGCTTTATCACGAAATCGAAAGTGTATGGGACGTATCCCCGGGCAGTTCATCGCAAAGTTCCGGAGGTTCGATCGCGTTAGCTCGTGAATTCACGATTCCCGCTGGATTTGAGGGTTCGATCAGTATTCGGGTGGCTTCCAGTGGCAGGGCGACAAGCGTTCCTGAGTCGGGAGTCGGGCTGCTGGCTTTCGCGGCGGTAGGAGTGTTGACGACCGTGCGACTGAAGTTGATTTGAGGTGGTCGAGTTGAGGTACGAACGATTAATCCAGACAAAGCAAAGTTGTTACTGCTCAAGTGTACCGGTGAGGAGATCTGGTCGGTCGAAACCTGCCGGAAGGAAGGTGTTCCCGAGCCTTGGATTGAAGAGCTGCGTGATCGTCATGAGTCAGGCTACGACACAGATCGCAACACGATCTACGAATCGGGACGTATGACGAATCAATATGAAGGCGTAATGGATCTGCGTCTTGCCTACAAACTTGCTGAATTTATCGGTATCGATTGGCAGCGCGAAACGGCAACGGCTTTGGGACGGGCTGCAGAAGTTCGCGCTCTCAAAGAAGCTCTTGATGAGATCTAGCGGTATTGGATCTAGCTGAAACGGGCCGATTGAGAATCCGCCTTTCGTGTCTCAGTCCGAACCCGGTCTGAGTTGCCTTGTAGCCAGCAGACCACCAGTTCATTAAATTTGTCTTCTCACCTGAACCAAGCGAGGAGACACGATGAACGATAACCGGAAGTGCCGCTGGGGCATCATGAGTACCGCTCAGATTGCCAACAAGAACTGGCAGGCAATCAAGCTGGCTGGAAACGCAGTGGTTGCCGCCGTTGCCAGCCGCAGCGCCGAAAAGGCTCAATCGTTCATTGATACATGTCAGGCAACGGTTCCTTTTGACGACGTTCCACGGGCTCACGGTTCCTACGAGGCGCTACTCGAAGATGACGGTGTTGATGCGGTGTACATCCCGCTGCCGACAGGGATGCGCAAGGATCTCGTAATCCGATCTGCACAGGCCGGAAAACATGTAATGTGTGAAAAGCCGTGTGCCGGATCTGCGGAAGATCTTGCGGCCATGATCTCGGCCTGCAAAGACAACGGCGTCCAGTTCATGGATGGCGTGATGTATATGCACGGCAACCGGCTGCCTGAAATCCGAAAAGCGCTGGACAATGGCGAGATCGGGACGATCAAAAGAATCGCCGCCCAGTTCAGCTTCTGTGCCGGCGATGATTTCCGGAACTCAAACATCCGCACGGACAGCCGGATGGAGCCGCACGGTTGCCTGGGAGATCTCGGCTGGTACACGCTTCGTTTTGCTATCTGGGTGATGGGTGGCGAAATGCCTGAGTCGGTGACCGCGCGAATGCTCTCTTCGCATAGGGGAGCGGAAAGCCCTGATGCAGTACCGATGGAATTCGCAGCGGAACTCCAGTTTGCAAACGGAGTAACCGCGAGCAGCTACAACAGTTTCGAAACGGCTCACCAGCAATGGGCAAACATCAGTGGAACTGAAGGTCAGCTGCACGTTTCCGATTTCGTTCTTCCCTATTTCAATAGCGATCAGGAGTCTCCGTCGTCGCGGTTCCGGATTACGAAATCAGAATTCAAAGAAGTCGGTTGTGACTTTGCGATGCATGAAAATTCGAAGACGGTTTCTGTCGCTGAGCATGGAAACAGCCATGAGCATGCTCAAGAAGTCAACCTGTTTCGCAACTTCTCCGCCATCGTCAATTCGGGCCAACTCGACGACTCATGGCCTGACTGGGCTTTGAAAACACAGCGCGTGCTGGACGCATGTTGGGCGTCCGCCAAATCAGATGGCCAACGGGTTTCCCTGTAGCTCTTTTCGGGGGTGCGCGGACTGCTTGCATAAACACTACCCGTTACGCGGTCTGTTTTTTTCATGCACGAATGCGCCGTTATTTTCGCGTTATGCTCGCCGTTATTTATGCGTCATGCGCGCTGTTTTTGATGCAACGCGTATCGGGCGGCTGGTCATCGTCCTGAGGTTGGATTTTTTCGCAACCGGTTGCAAAAAAAACTGTCTCGCATCAGGAATTGTGAATTTGCTAGCGGGGCGGGAACGAAATGAGCGAAAGGTTGTTTCGCGGTTCTATTGGCCGTGGTCAAACGACTAAAGCAAGCAAACGCAAGCATTTAGTCGCTGTGAATAAAATCACGATGTCACTCGGAGAGGGCCGAACGTTTGCGGGCCTGATGATGATAACCGCATTGCGTGGCAAAACTCTGTCGATTGCTGAGCCAAATGGCCGATCTATAAAATTGGGTAACTTTGTCGCACTGAGAAAGCACTCAACTCAGCGACAGGTCACGCCGACGACGGCGTAGACATTCTGATACTGCCAGGAATTCGGTGTGACCAACCTTGTACCCGGGGGAGGTATTGAACACTGATGAAGCGGTTCTCAAATTTCGTATTTGCTCTTTCCATTTCGCTCACACTCAGCGCTTGCGTTTATGGTCAGGTCGGTCAGGAAACCGAGCTCTGGCAATGGACTGAAAGTGCGACTCATCATGAAGCGATCGTCGAGGTATCGTCGGGAGGCGGTATCGGCACGGGAGTAATCATCTCTATCGATGAGGATAAGCCCATCAAAGACGGCCACGAAGGGTACTGTCTGACTGCATGGCACGTTGTTCAGGACGACAACAACCAGGGCGAAATCCGGATACGTTTTTCGAATGGACGAAAGTCAAAAGGCTGTCGCGTCGTTCAGTATGATGAGTCCCGTGACGTTGCCCTGGTCTGGGTCTGGGTTCCGGAAGATATTGAACCGGCGAGACTGGCGACTGAAGAGATCACCAGTGGTGACTCGCTCGAACTGGCGGGCCTTGGTGGTGGTTCCAGTATTGAGGGCGGAATCCGTCATTTCTCTGCCGTCGCTTCCCCGCCCTCGAATCCGGATAAAATCTTCGCTGACGTATCCCTGTTGCCCGGGGATTCCGGAGGACCGGTATTCAATGCAGATCAGGAAGTGGTCGGCATCATTTCCGGCGGTTGGTTCTGGTACGACAGTGGCGTAAAAACCGAATCCGGTTCGGAAATCAAAACGACCTGGCCTGCGAGAGCGAGTAACGTAGGGCCGATTCATGTGATGCTTGAAAACGTTCGCGGCACTAACATCGCCGAAGCGACAACAACGCTTGACCGTTGAACACCAGGCG
>JBCCFB010000051.1:0-28067 GCA_039029995.1 Planctomycetota bacterium | reverse complement strand
GCCCCGCAGGCAACTGCGGGGCTTTTTTCGTTTGGCAATTCTGAATCCGAAACATTGACCCAATGATCGATCAGTCCGGACAGCAACAAAAAAAAAGCCGTCGCGATTGCGACGGCTTTTGATATTCAAATTCGATGGTCGTTCTTAACGACGACGACGGCGGAAGGCTGCAACGCCAAGTCCGACGGTCAGAACAATCATGCTACCCGGCTCGGGAACAGCGAGAAGCGAGATGTCGTTTCCATCGCCACCAGCATAAGTAATGCGGTACCCGGTTCCTGCGACAACTGCACCTTCTGCAAGGCCGACGAATGTTCCTGTTACAGAACCATCGACGTTAACCAGAACGATTTCGCTTGCTCCAGCAGTGTAAGAAGAAAGGTCAACTCCGAGGCTTGAACCACCAGAAACAGTTCCATCGTTGAGGAACACGTCTGTTGCATTGATCGCAGAAACGCCAAGAGCGTCTGCGACATAGTTCAGGTTCGCAGTTCCGGAAACATTGAAAGCTTCGTCGACGCCGAGGTGCAAACCTGTCGTGTCGATAGTTGCTGTGCTGCCATCAATGTTGATCGATCCAGTACCGTCGCCGAAACGACCTACGCGGAATCCATTTGCATTCAGGTTGATGTCAGCAGTACCACTGACGTTCAGTGATCCATTTGCACCACCGCCTTCGCCAATGGTCAGCCAGTCAGAGTTCTGGTTCAGTGAACCTGCAGAGATGTTGTAGATACCAGTTGCACCACTGCTTTCGCCGACAGTCATCCACGCGTTGTAAGTAACCGATCCACCGGTCTGGTTGACGACACCGTTGTTTCCATCGTTTGCACCGACGACGAATGCACCTGCTTGTGAAGCAAGGTCGCCGTTGAGGCTCAGGACCGAATTGTCGGAGATGTTGAATGTTCCGCTGCTGTTTCCAGAACCGCCACCAAGACCGACGAACATGTTGCCGTTAACTTGAAGGTCACCAGAACCTGATAGGTTGTAAGTACCCTGGGCCAATCCACCAGCACCGTCTACACCGACGAAGCTCCAGCCGCTTGTATTGAGAGTACCAGCACTGTGATTCACGGTGCCGTTCGTGTTGTCTCCACGGCCAACCCGTAGTTCTGCAATCGTGTCAGAAGTCAGAGGGCCGGAGATGTCAGCAGTTGCTACGTTCAGTCCGAGTGCGCCTGTACCAATCTCAGTCAAAGGATTGGCTCCGGACGGAAGACCAGAAGGACTCCAGTTGTCCGCATCGTTCCAGTCATTAGAGATACTGCCATTGAAGACTGCATCCTGCGCACTGAGTGGTAATGCCATTGCTGCTGTGAGCAGCAATGCGACCAGCCCAGTGAGCTTCGCAAAGTTGATCTTTTGGGTCATGATGATTCACTAGTGTTGAAGTGGAAATTTGAAACCGGTACCAACATAATAATCAGGCGAAGTTTCCCCTTCAAGCGTAGACGGATAAATCCTCACCAAATGCCCGTTTTGGGCTCTTTGAATGCTCATAAAGAGAATTTCCCGATTCTCTGTTATTACGTGATCTGATCGAAGTTTTTTGCCCGCTGATAAGTTGAAAAACGCATAATTCACGGTCCTGATAGATGAATGTCGGGCTCGTTTCCGATGCTTTCGCCCGAAAAACACCAAACCGATTGCCAGGCTGGACATCATGAAGTTGTCAGAAACAACGCGAATTAACGTCATTTCAAGGCGCCGACGAGCAGTTTGCTCGATCATGTCGGCTGCTACCGCAGCATTGTTCCTGATGTATTTGACGCCATTTGCGGCCGCTCAAAACCCGACTGTCGAAGCCCATAATGTGAGTGAATTCACCGGAGCTGGCCCTAGATTCTCCCGACTTAACACGCAGGAGACGGGCATCGACTTCGTCAGCCAACTGCTTCCCGACCACCCATTTGCCTATCTGTATCACTCGGGCATGACCTGCAGTGGCATCGCAACAGGCGATCTCGACGGCGACGGTCGGCCCGACCTTGTCCTTGCCAATGGCCCCGGGCTCAACGCGGTTTACCTGCAGTCCGATCAAGACTTCAAATTCGTTGATATCACCAATCAAGCTGGAGATGGACTGGATGGAGGTGACAATTGGGCCGCCGGAGTCGCGCTGGCCGACGTGGACAACGACGGTGATCTCGACATTTACGTCTGCAATTACGAAGCACCCAATCAGCTGTTCATCAATTCAGGGCCGTCAGTCGATTGCCCGGTGTGTTTTGTCGAATCGGCTGCAGCCGCGGATGTGGCTGTCGTTGATGCCTCGCACCAGGCCGCCTTCTGTGACTATGACAACGATGGTGATCTCGATTTCTACCTTTTAACCAACCGCGTTGAAGACCCACGCGGAACTCTTACAGACTTGCCTGTCGAATTCAAAAGACCGGGTGTTCCCAGCCTGCTACCCGGCTTTGAAAGGTATCACGAAATCTGGGTTGTTGACGCAGACAACTGGGGCGTCGAACCCATGGGTCGAACCGACTACCTCTTTCGAAACGATGGAGTAGACGACGAAGGAGGCGTAAAGTTCACCGACGTGTCCAGCACCGCGGGCATCTCGGGACGTGGAGACGGCCTTTCTTGCACGTGGTGGGATGCCGATCTCGATGGTGATTCAGACCTCTACGTTTGCAACGATTTCATATCAACAGACCGCTTCTATATGAACAACGGCGACGGCACTTTCACGAATCGCGTAGCCGAGTCAATGCCGCACACAACATGGTTTTCCATGGGTTCCGATTTTGGAGATCTCGACAACGACGGTGACTTCGATTTCATGGTTGCCGACATGTCTGCCACGAGTCATTACAAGTCCAAAGTGACAATGGGAATCATGGGAGGACTCAATCTGCAGAGAGCCAACGAGTCCAACCCGCCACAGTACATGCGAAATGCGTTGTATGTAAACGAAGGGACAGGCATTTTCCGCGAAGCCGCCTACATGGCCGGACTATCAAGCTCAGACTGGACGTGGTCCGTCAAAATGAATGACTACGATGCCGATGGGATGCTCGACGTCTATCTGACCAATGGTGTACCCCGTGAGATGAATCACTCCGACATCACCATTACCCGGGACATGCTTGCCGGAAGGCACATGTGGGAGTTCTTCAAAGACGGCGAAATGCGCCGTGAGCAGAACATGGCGTATCGCAACAAGGGAGAATTGAAATTTGAAGATGTAAGTGCCGACTGGGGCCTCGACCATCTGGGAGCCAGCTACGGAGCTGTTTGCGCTGATTTCGACCTCGACGGCGACCTTGATCTAGCCGTAATGAACCTCGAAGAAAACGTCTCAATCTACCGCAACGACGGCAATTCCGGATCGCAAGTCACTGTCCGTCTTCGTGGCACAGCTTCGAACCGCTTAGGCGTCGGCTCCGTTGTTGTTGTCGAATCTGGAGACAAGTCGTGGATTCGCCAGCTGATGCCCGGGACCGGTTATCACTCCTACGATGAGCCACTGCTGCACTTCGGTCTGGGAGAATCTGAATCAATCGACAAGCTTACTGTGATCTGGCCCGGAGGTGCGACACAGTCATTCTCGAACCTACCTGTTGATTCACGAATCACAATTCAACAGGAAGCTTCCGTGATGACAGTCTCAACTGGAACTGCGTCGCAGCCACAATTCGATGAAGCATTCAATCTTGAAGATGTCTGGCATCAGGAAAACCAGTTCGATGATTTCGCTTTCCAGTCGCTGCTCCCGCATCGCCTTTCCTCGGAAGGCCCTTGCATGGCCTGGGGAGATGTAAACGGAGACGGATTTGACGATGTCTTCATCGGTGGTTCGGCCGGTTTTGCCGCCGAACTTCGACTTGCCGACGGCGAGGGCAATTTTGAACCCGCATTTATTGACGCGTTCTTCGACGACATGAGCGGGGAAGATACTGACGCTGAGTTCGCTGATTTCAACGGCGATGGAAACGTTGATCTTCTGGTGGTTCGAGGCAGCTATGAATTCGCCGCCGGCGACGGCAACCAGATCAGCCGACTCTACCTGGGTGACGGGCTAGGTGATTTCGAGATGTCTTCGACTGACTCAGTCCCGCAAACCGATGCCAACTTCGGTACGATTGCCACCTGTGACTTTGACAAAGACGGTGACATTGATGTCTTTCTCGGAAACCGGGTCCAGAATCAAACCTTTCCCGTAACCGCCCCGAGCGCTGTATGGCTCAATGAGGGCGGATCCCTTGTCGAAGCCACTGCATCAATCGCGCCTGCCATTGCCGAAGCCGGCCTCGTAACCGACGCCCTCTGGGCCGACATTGACAATGACGGATGGGAAGATCTGCTAGTCGCTTGCGAGTGGGGCTCAGTCCGCCTCTTCGTCAACAAAGAGGGAAAGCTCGAGCCACAGGATGCAGGGGAAATGTCGATGCGTACAGGATGGTGGAACTCACTGGCCGCTGGAGACATAGACAATGACGGCGACATTGATCTTGTCGCCGGCAACATCGGCCTGAACACCAAGTACAAGACGAAACCGGACAAACCGATGGCAATCTACTTCGGTGAGTTTGACGACAGCGGGATGGCGCATATTGTCGAAGTCAAACATGAAGGTGACGAATGCTATCCGGAACGTGGACGCAGTTGCTCTTCACATGCGATGCCGTTTATCTCCGAAAAGTTCGAGACCTACCACGAATTCGGATTGGCTACGCTGTCCGATATCTATGGTGACGAACAGCTGAACGAAGCGTTGAAAGTTGAAGCCAACACGTTCGATCACGGCGTATTCATCAACGACGGCGAAGGAGTTTTCGTATTCAAAAAATTCCCGCGAATCGCGCAGATTGCCCCCGTCGGAGCGATTGCCCTTTCTGATATCAACGGTGACTCATATCTTGATGTAGTCATGGGACAGAACTTTTTCGGGCCGCAATCTGAAACAGGCCGTTACGATGGCGGAGTCGGTCAGGTCCTCACCGGAGATGGATCTGGTGAATTCAGTTCCGTTTCACCCGCCCTCAGTGGTTTTGTGACTCGCGATGCTGCAACTGCAATCTCTCTACGGGATATAGATGGCGATGGAAAAGTCGACATCGTCGTTGCGAACAACAGCGGGCCAGTTCGACTATTTCTGAATCAACACAACCAGTAACCACCGGAACAACCACGGGACGTTCGAATGAACCGTAAAGCCTTCGTAGCTCTGGCACTGTTTTTTCTGCCCACAACGCTCTGGGCGGCTCCTGATGTGGTCACCTCTCTGACTCCCGCAGCTTCGGCCGCGCTGGAAGTTGCGCGTCTGGAACTCGAACATGAAATGGAAGAAATGAGGGCTGCCGTTCGCCTCTGCCGTCAGGGCGAATTCGAGGAGGCCGTTCCGGTGATCTCGAAATACCAGGCACAAGGCGACATCGGCGCGACGTTCATCTTTGCAAAAATGCACTTTGACGGCCTCGGCGTTGAGCAATCAGCGGAAACTGCCTTTGAGATGCTCAGTCCGAATATTGAAGCAGGTCACACTCCTTCAATGATCATGATGGCCGTCATGAAAGAAGAATCCGCTCCGTCAGAAGCGTTTCAGGTACTGCGAAGAGCCGCCTCGCTCGACGACCCTACAGCCCTGGTGTACCTCGGCTCAGTATATGAGCAGGGTCTGCTGGGCCTCGGCGAAAATGCCAGACTAGCCGTAAGGCAATACGAGAAGATTCAGGAAATCGGTCACCCCGCCGGGGACTTTCACATGGCAAGATGCTACGACCAGGGAATCGGTGTCTCACCGGATGCTCTCCAGTCTTCAAGGCTCTACATGAGAGCAGCACTTGCTGGAGTGCCCGAAGCCCAGGTCGTCATGGCCAGACGCTATTACGAAGGCAAAGGTCTGGAGCCTGATCCGATTGCCGCATTCGGCTGGCTGACTCGTGCCGCTCAGGCAGGCTCAACCGAGGCCATGGTTCTTCTGGGTCAACGATACGAAATGGGCGACGTAATCCAGCAGGATCTCAACGTCGCCGGCCAACTCTACAGCACCGCCGCAAAACAGGGAGACGCCGGCGGCATCTACCATCTAGGCATGCTTTACCTCAACGGTGCCGGCACCGAGCCGGATCCGGTTAGAGCGTATGTTCTGTTTGACAAGATCAAGAACATCCTGCCGCAGGCTCAAACAGCAATGCAGGCTATTGAAGCCGATCTGAACCCGGAACAGCTCGCACTCGCACGACAAAAAATTGCAGAGGCCGCGTCAGCCGGTCAGGGCAACTGATTTGCGACCAACCGCGGGCTGTCAACGATTGTCCGCATGCAATTGACCTGTTTACACCCGGGCGCTGACAACGACCAGCACGCGTGAATACTGTCGCGCGGCCCAACAACTTGTCGAGCCTGCAGACAACAAAACGGCTGTACTACGCCGTTTTTCTCCATCTACTCTTTGCGATTCCAGTTTCGTGCGCCGATTCCGTAAACTGTTGGAACTTCACGCTCACTTTTGAATCGAAGCACACGAATCGCAATCGTTTTAAAAAGCCTCCGCAAGTTCTTTCACTGGAGTTTTCATGAACAGGATCAATCGAATTTTTTGCGCTGCTTGTCTATTCGTTTTCGCGGGTCAGTCAGCGCTGGTCGGCCAGACTGAATCCAGCGAAGAGATGAAGTGGCAGGAAGATCCGGTTTGCCAGTCAGTTTTCCACGGCGTCCTTGAAGGGCTTTATCGGGACCGCGTCGACATCGCAATCGTAGACAGCATTATCGGCCCCTACGATGCGAACGCAGACGAAGAAAAGCTAAAGCAACGCTTGATGCGCAGCTTCGTTGACGGTTGCCCGCTATGCGAACCTACTTTTCACGCCTTCCTCGCCTATCAAAGCCACCTCCATATTTCCGGCGGCTTTCAATTCGAACACGAAGTTGCAGCCATGGAAGATGGACTTAGAACCAGCTTGCTGGACGATGATCCGCAATCCCGCCTGATGGCACTCCATCAACTCGTCACGCCGTGGCTTCAAACCAGGTTCGCCTCAGCGCAGCATTCGGAAGAGGAGATGCTCGCCTGGCGAGCACGCATTCAGCAACGTGTTGACGAAGGCAAACAGATGCTTTTCGCCTTCCTTAACGCCAACGATCCGAATTACGGCAGCTGGTCGGTGTACTGGGGATGCGCCGCGTGTAATGCAGCGCGGGATTCCTCAGCCAGCATCTCCGGAGCGGCGCCCGAATCACATAGCCACGACCGCTAGGCCTGAATGACCTGCAACGTCACGACTATTCCGCGACTTCCCAGTAGGCTCTGTCTACATTCGCGGTGAATTGCATCCTTTGTGTCGCACCCTGAAACCTGATACGTGCTTCCATGCATCCGGTTCCGGGTTCGACGAAACGGGAAAGATCACCCACTGGAGCAACCTGGATCGTCTGATCAATGAACCGACGGGCGAGACGCGAATCAACCTCTTCGAACTGATCGGAATCGTAGTTGTAGAGACTGACGGTTTGAGTCACGTTCCCGCGTGCAAACACGCTCGCTTCAATAACAAAGTTCAGCTGCGAAGGAAGTTCGACTGCTGTCGTTGTCTTCAGCTCCATGGTCGTAACCGAGCTGATCGAATTGCCTCGATCCATCGACACATCCTCGTTGTCGCTGTTTTTGAGCTCCTCAATCGTTCCGCTTCGCAATTGACCGGCGGCAATATTCAAACTGTCGGAGTAATGCTCGGGAATCACAATCGAGAAAATACTGCGACCGTGGGTACCAGCGAACAACTCGCGCGTTGCATCAAGCTTCGCAAAATCCACCACGGCAACGGGAGGCATACCGACACCGTAGGCGCTCCATGACTGGCCCTCATCGGGTGAAAAGTAAACACCGATGTCAGTCGCTGCGAAATATCTCTTTGTATTGTCCGGATCGTAGTAGATGTCGCCCACTGGAATATCATGCAGAGCTGTATAGATCGCCGACCTGTTCTGTCCGAAGTCAGTCGTTCGATAAACGTGTGAAACATCTTCACCCCATCGGAATCCGGAAACCGACACCAGCGCCTCCCCGGCGATGGCTGGATGAGGCCGGAGCGATGTAATCCAACGGTCAGGTAAACCGGCTGACACGTCCGTCCAGTTGCCTCCACCATCAGTCGTGATGTGAACCAGACCGTCGTTGCTCCCCGCCCAGATGATGTCTGGATCAACCGGCGATACTTCGATCGCTGAAAGTACGCCCAACGATCCCTGACCGGGACCATTGGTCAAGTCCGGTGAAATTGTCGTCCACGAGGTATCACCGTTGTTCCGGTGAACTGAATCAGTGCCGAAATATCTCGTCTGCGGGTCAGTCGGGTCCTGAATGTGGGGTGCGTCCCAGCCGCGTCGACCGGATAAGCCATCACGCGCATCCAGCCAGTCATTCCCATCGTAGAAGAAGACATTACCCCACTGATACTGAGCCCAGATCAGATCGCTATTGGTTAGATGAGGCAGAACCGCGAATCCGTCTCCCCCGAAGATTCCGTTGAAGTTGCCATCGCCATTCAAATCCTGAAGCGTTCCGTTGTCCTGCGTACCCAGCCAAACTGCATCGGTATTCCATTCCGCGGTGGCCATTCTGTAGGCCTGAGTGATCGGAAGGTCACCGCTGGTCTTGGTCCAGTTCACACCGTCTGTTGATGTATAAACCCCGCCATCGTTTCCACAATAACGCTTTGAACCAGCCGCTACGCCAAACCCGAAGGCGTGGTGATCGACATGCATACCGCCGATGTTATCCCACGTGTCGCCGCCGTCGGTACTCCGGTAAAACCTCTGGCCGAGGGCATAGATAATGTCTTCGTCCAGTGGATCGATCCGTACGTTGCCGAAATACCAGCCAAAGCTGCTGTACATGTTTGACAGATCGCCATCGTTTGTCTGTACCCATGTGTCGCCTCCATCAGTCGTCCTGTACAGTGCGTCAAAAGGCCCCGCCGTCTGCGTGTGAATCGTACACATCACATCCGGATTGGAAGCGCACATAGCCAGCCCGATACGCCCGTTGTCCACCGAAGGTGCAGGCAGTCCGTTCGCCTGAAGCGCCCACGTCAGGCCGCCATCTATCGACTTGTAAACGCCGCAGCCGAGACCGCCTGTTATGCGTTCCTGGGGATTGCGATAACGCTCCCACATGGCGGCGAACAATACATCAGGATTGTCCGGCCGTTGAACGATGTCCGCACAACCGGTGATGTCGTTTACGAACAACACGTTAGTCCACGTCAGTCCTCCGTCCGTCGAGCGATAGACTCCACGGTCATTGGTCGCCGACCAGACGTTGCCCATAACCGCTACATGAATAATGTCGGTATTGGTTGGATGAATGACGATCCGTGCAATTGTGGCGGAATCATCCAGGCCGATATGGTTCCACGTTGTTCCCTGATCAAGGGACTTGTAAATCCCCGTTCCGGGATACGAGTCTGCGCTGGTGTTCGGCTCCCCGGTTCCCGCGTAGACAATGTCCGGATTGAGAGGATCGAGAGCGACGGCTCCCATCGACATTGACGGCTGATCATCGAAAACCGGCACCCAGGTCGAACCACCATCAATGGTTCTGAAAACTCCGCCTTCTGCGGCTCCGATATAACAGACATCATCGTCCCTTGGATCGACCGCTAGATCGGTCACTCGACCCTGTATGTTGTTCGGGCCGCGTTGCAGCCATGCCGGAACAATGCCGCCGGAACGTTGCGCAGCCTGTTGATTAGCATGACGAGCAAGCCGTGCCTGCTGGATGGCCTCAATATCGATCGTGCCTACAGGGTAGATTCGCGGCCCGATAACTGGTCGAACCGGGCCGGCCTCCGCTTCAGCCTCATCCGAAAACAAGCCTTCAGCGTGGTCATCGGCCTGGACGTCAACTAAGGCGGAGTCCGGTGACTCTGCACCGCCCGCGTCAGCCAATTCTGGTTGAGTCAGGCTGGACGAAGACCAGAATGCTGCAGCAACGGCTCCGATACCGAAGAAAGCGACCAACAAAAAACCACGACGCATAGCTGACCTCCTCGACAAATGTTCCAGAGATCAGTTTATCCTCAACGAATTTCCTGTCAAAAAGGGCGACGTGATTTTGCTTTCCAGCTGAGCGCACGCGTCTGAACACTTACTCAATCGAGGGGTTGAGGTTCAGGAGTTCGTTCGAAAAACAGGAATGACAAATGATCTGGAGACTTTGCGACCCCCGATTGGCAATTTCAAACTGAGTTTCCAATTGACATCCAACTCGTCAAATGTTGACTCCCGTCCATGGAGTGGAACCTGAATCGCAACGGGAATGCACAACTGACCGTTTATCACTACGCAGTCTTTGCACGAGATCTGCTCTTCATGTTTATAGACCTCGACAAAATCGCTGTCCTCATTCGGCTCATTTGATTTTGAGAATTCAGTGCAGACCAACTCGTACTCCGGATCGTCATCCGGTTGGGTGACACATTCAAAAACGACCGCTGCCATGACAGGCACACCGGGCTCTACGGGAGTCGCCGACAGCTTCAACCTTGCTTTGCCCGGACGCATGTTCCTTCGCATTCGCCAGACCATTACGGCCGCGACAAGGAGGGCCGTCGCTGGCAGGATGAGACCTGCAAACGCCCACCAATCGCCACCAATTCCGGCAATGACACAAAAGATGGTTGCCGGAAGCACCGCCATTACGATCCAGCCAACAACAAGGCGTGACGTTCCACGCCACGAACGATCCTCCGGCACGATCTCGTCCCCCATCCATTGTGGTTTCCACAACCATGGCTCGTGAGGACTGACTCTTTTCCTCTTCTGAACAAAGCGATTTTCGCGGGAGGAGCTGATGACCGCAAAGATTCCAATAACTCCCGCCAGTCCGAAAATCAGCGCAAACATCGAAAAGAATACCTGCATCTCCCACCGCGCTTCGCGGATAAGGACTGAGGCTTCCGGTTCCGACGGGCATACGTAGCAGACGATTCCATCCTTTACACCTTTAAGCGGCTTCAACTTTTTGAACCACGTCGATTGAAAGCTGCCGATGTTATCGCTGCCTGCATAAATCGAAGCCCGATCCCCATGGTAGTTCGCACCGTCATACTCGTATTCGTATTGAACCTCGAGCGAATGAGACGTCGAATCATCACTGTTCGATTCGACGAGCTTCACCTCGTTTAAGGTGGCCGGCACTTCGTCCCATGACTGCATACCGACCCACTCAACGGTGCGATAATAGTTGAGACACGAGATGACGATTCCAACCGTGGCAAACGGCAGCAGAAACAGCGCGAAAAAAACACTGCATCCGTTCGGCTTGACGCGCTTGGTGCGGTCTTTGATTTCAAATGAACTTTTCATTCAGGAATCAGGATCTACACCTGAACACCGGAAGGGTCGGCGTCGTCCCGGTTGATCGTCGCGACAACCGGTGGCACCGGGCAGTCGAGCGATTCAGCAATAGCGCGGAACAATTCAGCTTCTTCAACGGTGACGATCTGGTCATACATTATTGCGACCGCCATTGACGTCAGCAGCTTCTTTTTTACAGGAGGCGCAGCTTCGTTCAATCTCTCCAGCGCAATCGCCAGCGACGGATAATCGTACCCGCGATCAATCAAGTGAACCTGATCCTGCCACGGCATTTCAAGCGACTGGATTGCGGCTGCAAAAGCACCGCGGGCTTCTTCAATATCCTCGTGACCGATTCCCACAAGGATGGCGATCAACGAACAGACCTCATTCTGCAGAGGATCTATAGTCTTGTACGTTACCTGCGGAGGACTGACACGCCCGAAACGCCGATCCAGGTGCACAATCAGGTGGTGACGCATGAAGAATTCAAATAGATCGACGCGGTTGTCCGCGTGAACGAGTCGATCAACACTTTCACGGAATGTGTCGTATTGTTCCGGCGACATCCCTGTCAAAGTTCCCTGAAGAATTTCAAAAACGGGCAACCGGAACCGTGCTTCAAGGTTGTCTACGTCATTCATCAAGCGAATGGTTTCATCAATCGTCGCCTGTCCTTCACCTTTGGCGACGGCGTGAAGTTGAGCCCTGCGGATTTCCCGTTCTTCGTTCAACAGCGAAGCAAAAACGACACAGCGAGCGCTGAAAACATCACGCGACGCATCAGCCACCACCTCGGGGATTCGATCAACCAGCGCGTGTGAATACTCGACATCGTCCTCGTCCGGCAAGCCGATTCCCGCAATCAAAATCGCCGGATCAACAGGGAACTGTTCGCCCATCATGCTGCCAAGGCGACCACCCCCCATACCCGGGATCCCCATCCGGATCTGCTGTTTTTTTTCTTCCTGCTTGCGTCGGGCTTCGTCACGTCGCTGAAGTCTCTGCAGGCGCGCGTTTGCAAATGCCTGATAGTCGCCGTCAAAATGAGGATCCAGCTCGGCAATTCGCTTTTCCAGCGGAGGATGGGTCGCAAACATGTTGAAAAAGTTGGACTTGAACATCGAGGAAAATGTCATGTGACTGATTTCCTCCGACCGTGCGTTCTGCATCACGGAGCCTTCCATATTGGCACCGATCATTTTGAGGGCTCCGGCGATTCCCTCCGGGTTTCTCGTAAACTGCACCGCAGAAGCGTCTGCCAGATATTCACGTTGACGGGAAACCATCGCTTTAATCAGTCGCGCGAAGAACATTCCGATTGAGCCGATGATGATGACACCGATCGCGATCAGAACAATCGCGGCAGCGCCGCCTTTCTTGTCGCGACTGCGCCCGACTCCGCGCAGGACGTAGTACCCGATCAGTGCGAGCAGCTGGATGCCGTGCAGTACGCCGATCATACGGATGCTCATCCGCATATCGCCATTGAGAATGTGACTGAATTCATGAGCCACAACGCCTTGAAGCTCATCGCGGCTGAGCAGATTTACCGTTCCACGTGTTACACCGATCACTGCATCATCGACGGTGTATCCTGCAGCAAACGCGTTTATTCCCGGCTCGTTTTCAATCACATAAACCGGAGGCACCGGAGTTCCCGCTGCGAGTGCCATCTCTTCGACAACATTCAGGATGCGGCGGTCACCGGGTTCCGTCGAGTTGGGAGGAATATGTCGTCCGCCCATCATCGATGCAACACTTTCGCCGCCGCCGCTGAGCGCTGAAACCTTGTACAGACTTCCTGATCCGACAATCAGGCTGACCGCGGATGCAACTGCGGCGAGAATCGTCGGTTCAAAAAAATGAAATCCTGTGGTTCCCGTAGCCTGACCGAATTCGTTGTAGACGGGCTCGTTCATTCCGGCCGCGCCGGTGGCGAGCATCACCACGAAATAGATGCCGGCGATCATGGAGACAACCGCAGCAATGAAGTAGAAAATCAGACGCCGCGAATTGCGGCGCGCAAGATCCTGACTGGCGAAAAAATCCACTGTCGCTAACCCCTGGATATCGGACCGTCACGCCACGTGAACGGCCCGTTTTTCGATTTGCAGTTCAACCCGCTACTCTCAGCTGAGAGGACGCCGATCTAGAAAGAAACATTCGGAGCTTCGCGCTCGATGTCTTTTTCAACTTCGAGGAGTTCAGCTTCTTTGAAGCCGAGCATTCCTGCGACCGCAACCGCCGGGAACACTTCGCGCTTGTTGTTGTAGGCTGTAACCGCGTCGTTGTATCCCTGACGCGCGTAGGCGACCTTGTTCTCAGTCGATGTCAGCTCTTCCTGAAGAGACATCATGTTCTCATTTGCTTTCAGATCCGGGTACGATTCCGCGATCATCAACAGGCGGCCAAGTGCGCCGTTGAGTCCGGATTCGGCCTGCATCATGCTACGCATTGACGAGGGATCACCGGGATTTGCCGAGGCGGCCTGCTGAGCCGAAATGGCCTGGTTTCTGGCCTGAATAACTGCTTCCAGCGTCTCCTTCTCGTGGGCCATGTAGCCTTTGGCGACGTTGACGAGGTTCGGAATCAGATCATGACGACGCTTGAGCTGCACGTCGATCTGCGAAAAGGCGTTCTTGTAGCGGTTACGGAAAGTAACGAGACCGTTGTAGATTCCGACAAGAAACATAACAAACAGCAGAAGCAGGACGCCGCCGATAATAAGTGCCCAGACAATTGGCCCCATCTTTTTCTCCACGAGGTAGTTAAATTCAGCCTGATAAGCGCGAACGCGATTAAGGCATTATGGGGCTATTCGCCTGAGTTTGCCAACTATTGGACCGGGGATAGAAGAATTTTCGGCGCAAACTTCTTTTAACCGGCTCGTCGCAGATTAATTTCCACCCGCTCATAGAATTCCCGCAGGTGGGTCCGGATCTCCTCAAGTGTGGCGTCGTCCGTCTGATACTGACCTGCGTTACGTTCCTTGCGTGACGACAACTCAGCCAGTTCAAACGGCTCAATTTCCAGAAACTCGAAGACGCGGTCCATTGTTGCCTGTGGCTGCGAAACAAACGTCTCGAACTCAAGATTCAAAATCCGGTCCGCCGGAAAATGCTGATACCAGCTTCGGAGCAATAGATCGTAACATCCGAGCAAGAGGTAGTGATTAACTCGCAATTCATCAGAACCGACATGTTTGAGAGCTGTTGCGAGTTCTGCAGGCGATTGTCGTGTGAGCTCAAGAATCCTCCTCGTACCGCGTTTGAGTGAGGAGCTTGGATGTTCCTGAATAGCCGCACGATGATTGTGAAACAGATGGGAAATGGCGCGGTCCACCGGGTCACGCCGGATAAATATCAATTTAACATCAGGCAGCAACTCCCTGACCCTTGCGGCAATATCAAGTGCGTAATAGCCCGGACTTGCTTCGCCGGAAATAACGTTGCCTGCTACCCGAGGAAACTGAGCGAAATAGAAACCTGAGGGATAAAGTCCGTTTTCGAAAAAATGGAGCTCTTTCGTGAGTGGCGGGCAGACCTGCGGATGACGGGCGAGATGATTGTAAATTGCCGTCGTCCCTGACTTCATCGCACCGATAACAAGAAAAGACGGCTTCAGTCGAGCCACAGAATCATCCCATCCACCGTCAGGATGATCTACCAGATACTGGGTCCTCGTGGCCCGGCCGATCGAATCGATCGCATCCTGTTTCCGGCCGGCAGCCAGATTGAAGTAGGCGAGCATTTTCAGTCGATTGGCATTTAGATACGGATCAGCACAATGAAAATGCTCCAGTTCATCGATGGCAGACGTGATACCATCGTCGCTGCAGTTGTCAGCAAGGCTGGTTATCACCGCGAAAGAGTTCCAACCACCACCCTTCAGCCCGTCCAAAGCCGCGCGAAGAGCTTGATCGTATCTTCCCGAACGTAGTAACAGAGATGCCAGAACCCGGTACGCATGTGTCGCGGTGACGCCGCCCTCACTTGCCGCCAGTTCGAACCAGTCGACAGCCCGATCATAGTCACCAAGACGACGGAAGATCTCTCCGGCTTCCAGACAGTCTTCAACGCGATCGTAACGCGATAGAACGATGCCGCTCAGTGACTGCCTGGCTTCCTCACGTCGGTCAGAGAGCATGGCAAGTTTTGCGGCAAGAATCCGGAATACATCCGAATCGGGAAAACGACTTCGGCCTTTGGCCACTAGCGTAGCGGCCTGTTCGAACTGACCGGTTTCAAAATGATCTACAGCCTGATTGCGCAGCCGGTTGTGCCCGCGCAATTTTCTCCAGTAGTAACTAGTAGATCGCTTCCGCATCCCTGCCACGGCGACTTTCGAACACATTTCCCGGACGTAGTTCGCGGTGAAGCTGTTTTCACCATCCCGGAGAGTGTCTTTAGAACATTATTAAGGCCGAACCAACTACGTCGAACCATGCACACTATGGCGAATTCAGGAAATCCAGACAAGTTCGACTTCGGGCAGCAAGTCTCACCGTCAGATAAAGACGCGTTTGTTGTAGATGTACCACTCGATTACCAGAACGACGAGCGCGAATCCGACAAACCACGGCCAGAAGTCCTTTGTCACCGGCTTCATCTGTGATTCAGAGCTTTCCATCTCTTCGTAGCCCAGATCAAGAGTATCCCGGACTTTTAGATCACTTTCGCGTCGATCAAACAGGTTGACCGGAAACAAATGATCGACCGTTCCACCCGGTTCACGCACAGTATAGATGCCACATTGCTCAGTCTGAGCAAACATAAACGTGCTGTCATCGCCGGGCTTCAAGCTTGTGTTCGTCCCGTCTGGACCGGTAACCGTAACCGAATCATAGGGAACCTTGGATTTCAATCGCACAAGTGTTCCAGGCGACGCGCCTCGAGAAGCCGCGAATGCCGAGGAGCCGCCGAGCTCGGTAACAACGTTCTGGAAAAACAGCGGGAAGCTCAACCGGATCGGCCAGTTTGTGTTGGAAACCGGGCTGCCTGATGGATCAATTTCGATAAGACTGAATCCAAGGACTAGATCCTGGAAGCCGCCACGAGGCGCGATCATTATGATCGTCCCGTCCACTGAGTCCATCAATGAGTCAGCGCCTTCCGGCCCAGCCAGCGGTTGCGAGTCAAGGATATCAACATTGCCCATTTGCACTGCGGACATAACCGGATGACCAGCGTTGATATCGAGGATAGACGTTGGAGCCCGCTTCTCTTCAGCTGACCATCCTTCGACCGGTGGAATCGCACCGATAAAGACGGTGTTGGCAACCGGCATCGTTTCTGGAACACATCTGTCGTAGATGATCAAATCCCAGGTTCCAAGTTGAGCGTCTTTCAAGTACCGGTCATCTTCAATGAATGATTCCGGCTGGAAATCAAACCTGCCGAGTTCATCGTTGCAGACCATTTCGAGATAACGGTTGTAGTCCGTAATCACCAGAACGTTTGGCAACCGGGGCGGGTTTAGAACCGCATAGCCTGAATTGTCCTGCTTGTAGACGTCGTCGTTTTCAATCTCCAGTCGCACAGGCACCGGCCCGGACATATTGTCCACAACGCCCGTCAGATCAAACTGCAAACCGATGGAAGATTCTTTACGAATGGTGACCGCTGCCCGCGCGTCAAGAAGCTGGTCATCAACGTAAAGTGACAGATCGACAGACTGATCTTCATCCGAGGAGTTCTGAATCCTCGCGTATGCCTGAACCTGCGTATCGGAATCCGCCTGATCGCTGATCGAAAAAGCGGTAATGCCGACATTATCCGGGATCTCCGCTCCGCCAACCGGATGATATTCCGCGAACAACTTCTCTCCAAACGAGAACGCGGGCACCTCTCTGACGCCACCATCGCTGTAGATGAAGATCGTGGCCTCAAGTGCGTCAGCTACCTGAATATCGACGGCGCTTTCGCGGTCACTGGTACGCCCGGGATTGGCTAGTCCGGATGCGGCGACAAGCGCCTCGTTGATGTCTGTCGAATGCTGAGTCTGCTCAATCTCATTGAGCCGGCTTTTGAGAATGCTGTGGTTGGTGGTGTATGACTGAACCGGAACAGCGCTGTCGGAAAAGCTGATCAACATTCCGACGGCTCCCTCGTCCATCCGGTCGATCAGATTACCAATCTGCTTTTTTGCATCATCCAGCCTCGAATCCGATCCTTCGACATCAGTTGCAGACATGCTGGCAGAATTATCGATCAGGAAGATCAGGCGATCCCCGGACAAAGTCTCGCCTTCGCAACCGGGATTGATGCAGGCAAGAATCAACAGCAGGGCCAGCAGCAATTGCAACAACAGCAGAAGGCTGTTTCGCAGACGTTGCCACAGACTGTTGACGTGCAGATCCTCAATCGTCTTTTTCCAGAGGTACGTACTGGGAACCTCAAGCGGCTGTCGTCTAAGCTTCAAAAAGTAAAGCGCGAAAATCAGCGGCGGCACCAGCGCAAGCACTGTCCACATCAATGCAGTCATTGCATACGTCAACGTACCAACCCCCGTTGTCTCAGGTAACGGGAGACAAGCCGGTCCACAGGCCGTTCGGTACTGGTCATCATGTAGACAATGCCGCGTCGGGAGGCGAAATCGCGGGCTTTCTCGATGAATGACGCGAGAGTCTGGCGATAACGGTCAATCAAACGCTGGCTTACGCTGATTTCGGCGATATCTGAGTCTTCACAATCCACCAGTCTCAGATCACCGGTGATCTCCGGGTCGATCTCCTCCTGAGACAGGACGTGAATCAGATAGACATCCATATTCTGCGCCGTCAGATACCGCAGCGCAGATTCGTAGCCCGTCTTGTCCATCAGGTCGGTGATGATGACCAGAATGCCTTTACCCGTGTTTCTCAAACAGAACGATCTGACGGCCTCGTTCAATGTTGCGGTCGAGCCGGCTTTCATCGCTTCAAGATGCTCAACCATGCGCCACATACTGGTTCGGCCTCGCAACACCGGCGCTTTGTTGACTTTAGAGCCGTCGAGGGCTTCAATCTTCACGCGGTCAGCCCGGCAAAGCCCGATATATCCGAGCGCACCGGCCAGTTGTTTTGCATACCGGAATTTGGAAGGCGATCCGAACGTCATGGAAAGACTTGAATCAACGAGCGCATAGAAATGTAGATCTTCCTCTTCAAGGAACAGCTTCAAAAACAGCTTGTCCAGACGCGCGTACATGTTCCAGTCGATAAAACGGAGATCGTCTCCGGGAACATAGTTGCGAAAGTCAGCGAACTCGACGCTCTGGCCCTTTCGCTTACTGCGCCTTTCGCCTTTCATCCGACCGCGGAAAATCTTGCGACTGACCAGCTCCATTCGCTCAAGCTGAGCGAGCAGGGCAGGGCTGAGCAGAGGGCCATCTTCCTCTTTGCCGGATGCAGACAACGTCTTCGTCGATTGTGATTTCGCCATAGAGACCGCGCCGCCTACTCGGAGTCAACTTTTTCAGGAACGCGATCAAGAATCTCCAGCAGAATCTCGTCTGACGAAACCCCTTCCGCCTGAGCTTCAAAGTTCGGAATCACGCGGTGCCGCATGGCAGGCAGATAAACGCGCCTGACATCTTCAAAACTCACATTGAACCTGCCTTCCAGCAACGCTCGAACTTTGCTCGCCAGCGCCATTGTCTGAGCGCCACGCGGAGAACTTCCCCAGCGGAGATACTGATTGGTAATGTCAACGGCGTGCGGTCCCTCAGGATGTGTGGCCAGCGTCAATCGTACGATGTAATCGCGAAGATGATCCGCAAGGATGACCTGCCGGATCAGCTGTTGCATCTCGATAATTTCTTTACCGTCAAGCACACGATCCGCCTGAGCAGAAATTCCTTTGGTTGTACGATCAAGGATTTCTGCCAGGTCTTCCCGATTTGAATAGCCCACATTCAGTTTGAAAAGAAAACGGTCCAATTGCGCCTCAGGAAGCGGATAGGTTCCTTCCTGTTCAATCGGGTTTTGCGTTGCAAGTACAAAGAACGGTTTGTCCAGTTCATAGCGAACGCCGCCAACAGTAACCGTCCCTTCCTGCATCGTCTCCAGCATTGCAGACTGCGTCTTGGGCGTCGCACGGTTGATTTCATCAGCCAGACAGATCTGGGTAAAAATCGGGCCATGCTGGAATTCAAATGTCCTTTTGCCGTCGGGTGCTTCGACGACCATATTCGTTCCGAGAATATCAGCGGGCATCAGGTCAGGTGTGAATTGAATCCTGTTGAAATTCAAATTCAACGCGTCCGCCAGAGTACGAACCAGCAGGGTTTTTCCAAGTCCGGGGGCACCTTCGAGAAGACAATGGCCACCGATCATGATACAGGTCAGCACTCCGTGAACGATCTCGTCATGACCGACGATTACTTTTCCGATCTGCTCTTTGATCGCTCCATATCGTTCACGAAAACGACCGGCCTGTTCCTGAAACTTCATCTCGTCGTTCATGTTGCCTCGAAAGTCGGTTAAATGGCCGGCAGTGTCAATTTCTCATGACGTCCGCCGGGATGCTGTCTGTTTTGAAATCCAGGTCACTGTACTGCTAATTCGAAGTGCTACTTTTATGCACCTACTGTATCAATTCACTCTGTATCAAGCACTAATCAATTTCCCTGCCTGTCATTTGTGTCGTCGGTGCCTGCTCATTCCAATGAACTACCCGGATCGACGAGAACCAGTTTCCAATGACGTGAGCTATCTCCAAACTCATTCATTTTCTACATCGCCACGATCCTGCTTCTTCTGAGCTTTTCGCTTTGCGTCCAGAAGTCTTGAAGTGTAGGAATTGTCTTCTTCGATATCGAGTCGGTCACGTTCGATTTTCTGCGCTCGTTTGGGTGTCTGGTCTATTTCACTGCCGATAATGTCATCGAGACGCTGTTGCCCGCTCCGCCTTTCGGACTCATCGTCAACAGGGTCAGGTTCAAATTTTGTCCGCGCGCGACGGGATTCGATCTGGCGTTCAACTTCCGCTTTGCGACTTTGCAGGCGTGCAAGACTTTCGGCTCTGTCTTCGCCCTCATCACCACGCAGTTTTGACTGGATGGCGGCCAGCCCTTTGCCGACAAAACTGAAATCGACGGCAACACGTCTGACAAAAACATCTGCAAAAAAGACCGCACCGCAGATTACCAGTAGTAGCGGCCAGACATATTGAAAACTGATTGCGTGCGACAAGGTCGGACGAAACGGATTTGCCTCGAGCAACTGAGACATTCCCGCGTCGGTCATCTGTCCTTCGATGACCATTCCTGCTTCGCCGCCACGCGGCTCAAACTGAGTCAGCAGATCAAGCAGACGGACGTTGGTAGTCCGTGCGGAGTACTCACTGGAGTAAGGCACATTGACGCCGGTTGTCAGTCGCTTATAGCCGTCGCCGGGTGTAAGCGAAAACAGATAGTTCCCGGAGCCATCGACGGGAGTCCGGGAAACGTACCGGCCCGGAGATGTCTGTTCAAACTCAAGTTCAAATCCGTCGAGTTCCGGATTGATGCCACGGCCGGCAAAATCGAGGTTGTTGAGAAAATTGCCGTCGTCATCAAGTGCGGTCACGACGACTTCGGCGACGTTGTCGCGGACGTTCGACGCGACGGTAAAGTTAGCACTTTGCGTGATCGGACGCATCGAATGGCGAATCATCTGGACAAACAGCTGCTCGTAAGCGGGGCTTTCGACCCATCCCGCCGTCCATTTACGTCCGGCATCCGACGTAAAGACAGTCGCCCGTCCAGCGCCGTATCTCCACGTTGCGATCAAGGTCGCATTCTGAGGGTGATCCGGGTCCTGGCTGGATATTGCGAGCTGGCTGACCAGTGGATTCTCTTTGAGCGTCGTCATCACGTAACCGGTGAACGGCGGCATCTGCGAAAGATCGAGCCCTTGCGCGATTTCGTGGCCTCCCGCTTCTGAAGTGGGAATCACGCCCATCCCCTCGGGCACTTCTTTGATCACCGGTTTTGAAACGCGCCGCGCTTCGCGCTGATAGATGCGCGGCAGCGCCCGTGGATCAGTAACGGGGTAGTAGCTTCCGCCGGTCACATTCGCAATGTTGATCAACGGGTTGTTCTGATTCATATGCGCGCCGCAGGCAACTGTGGAAATCTTGATGTTGTTATCCACGTACCGCTGCAACAGGCCCGGGGGAGGTGGAGTCGGATCCCCGTCACTGATGATGATCATGTGCTTCACAGATGCATTACCCGGGCCACTCCCGTCGGCATTGACCCGTGTCAAACCGCTGAGTCCCAGCCTCATGGTCGACGCAAAATCAGGCATGTCGCCCGGAGTCATCCGGTTGACCATTCCCAGCATCGTCCTTCGCTTGCCGAAAACGCGGTCAACGCCATTGGGCAGCTTCCACAACCAGCGGGAGGAACCAATGCCGCCCCACTCGGCGACGCCGCAGTAGTCCATAGGACCGAGCATCTTGATCGCTTCTGCGGCAATCTGAGCCTGCCAGAAGTTTCCGTCAGCCATTTCGGACGCGTGCATGATCAACACCAGTGCGCCTACGGCATCGATTTTGTCGTTCTTGATTTGAAAATCGACCGGCATCGCTTTTTCGAGTTCCGTTCCAGTCCATCCACCGGCACCGAAAGCACGATCACCGCCGAGCATGATTAATCCGGCCCCCATCTCTTCACAGTTTCGTACCAGCATTCGGATCTGCGTGTCACTGAACGATTCATTGTCTTCAATCGTCTCACCGGTTGCACGCGGAGTGTTTGCGAGAATGACACAGTCGTACTGAAGAAGCTGAGCCATCGAGGTGAACAGGTTGGTGGATCGCATGACGTCCACTTCGATCGAGTTGGCCTTAAGCGTTGAGGTAAGTTGCATGAACTCACCCGGGTTGTTTCCATCCTCAATCAGAAGCACTTTGCCTTTGCCCTGTACATAGGTAAAGGCAGACGCAGTATTGTTCTGGATGATCGTGTCCTGCTCCCTGACCTCGGGAACAAACGTGGCATCAAAAGTAAAGACCGCTGAGTCTTCAATCTTGTAAGTAAAACCGCGGACATTCTTGCCGGGCTGAAGGGTAACGATGCTGCTGATCTGACCAACGTCACCCTCAGCATCACGTTGTTTGACCGTCAATTCGCCCGTGACTTCGCCTGTAGGGTTGTCTTCTCCGGGCACGGTATCGTTTGTCAGCACGACACGTATTTCAAACTCCTGTCCTTTTCTGATATTTGCCGGCAGCACAACTTTATCGACGGAGACTTCGGACTGCGTGATCAACTCGATCGGAACGACGTCGATGCCGACTCCGTCGTTAGCCATGGATTGTGCAAGAGAAACGGAGTCACCAAGATTTTCATTTCCATCGGAAACGATTACGACGCGGCGCGCCGCGTCTTCGGGAAAGGAAGCTTTGGCCAGTTTGAGCGCGGCCTCGAGACTGGTGGCTCCCGTCCGAAGATCGTAGCCAGCCTCGAGTCGATCGATCAAAGGCAGGTCGCCATCGTATGGAGCAGCCTCGATCTTTGCGTCACCGCCGAAGATGATGACACCGGCACGATCTTCTTCACGCCGGTGTTCTTTGACCGCGCGATGAACAAAGTCGAGCATCTGCTCACGGTGTTCCGACGGTATGCTGTCGCTTTGATCGAGCAGGTAGATGACAGTGAGACGGTCGGTGGATTCCTGCCACTGCGCCTGCGCGAGTGCGAGCACAAGCAGACTGAACACAGCGGCTCGCAGGAACATGGCGAGCAAACGTCGCCATTTTCCAAGTCCGGCGAGAGAATTGAAGCTGAACCAGAGCAGCACCGGCAACAGCAGAAAGAGCAGCAGAAACCAGGGACGGTCAAACGCGATATTCATTCCCAGGTCCATCGTGGCCTCTCAAATATTCCCCGAGTGACTACTCAGCAGCCGGCGGAGCATATGCTCACCTGCTGAATGTGCGCCAATGCGCGAAAACTAACGTTGAAAGGGACTCCAATCCCGATCCGGACGTTCCGTTGGACTTTTTTGTTTTCGGCAGAATCAAGCAGAGATTGCCCGTTTGATCAGTGGTGAAGCGAAATCCTTCAACTTTTCCCCGCCTCGCGTTCTGATCATCGACTAATGACATCGACTAATGATATCAGGTATGGGCCGGAATGTGCGCTTGGTTGAACACAGAATTCACGCTTCGGAGTCGCACAAAACCCGCTGAGATGTTGATTTTTTGCATCGAAACTGACCGGTACGACCATTACCGGCGGTGAAAACATCATTTGCCGGGCACCGGACAGTTCAATCTTTCCCCGACCGTTTTTCGAACGAAGCGTTTAACTTAAAATGGGGTTACATTCAGCTGGACCCTTCGGACCGGCGTTAACGGCGGAACTCGCCCGGACCGGCTGATACGCGACTGTTTATTTGAAGAGCAGGTCGCGGTTCTATCGACTTTGACGGCTTGATGTTTCCGGAGTTGTACCGGGACTGGTCTCATTGTGCCGGACCGAAGCCCTTCACCTGGATGCGCCGCAGTGTACCTCAGGTGACACTCAATAAATAAACGACCCGAATCAAACTCAATATGTATCTGGAGAAGATTTATGCGAAACATTCGCGAAATCTGTGCATCGTTAGCGGTTGCTGCGTTTGCACTGTGCAGTTGCACAACGGCTGTGCTTGCTGACGATGATTTCCCGCCTCTCGAAGACGTGATAGACGGCTACGAGGAAATTTCGGCGCCGACTCGAGGCAACGAAGAAATCTCACCTTTCATGCAACTCTGGAAGCGTGATTCAGACGGCCAGATGCTGGCCGAGTTGCCCAAAAATTACACGAGCTCAAAACACCGCGAGTTCATTGCCACCACAATCGCCGGTGGAGAAGAGTACGCGGGTCTGCAGAACGATAACCTTTACGTCTACTGGCGTAAGTACGGAAAGCGTGTTGCTCTGATTGCAGAAAACCTGGACATCCGCGGTAGCGATGACGAATCAAAAAGCTCGGTCGGCCGGATTTTCACCGATACGGTTCTGCTGGATCTGCCGATTCTGTGCATGGGCCCCAACGGCGGTCCGGTTATCGATCTCGATTCAATGCTGGTCGGTAACGCCAACACCTTTCTTTCGCCGGACTTCATGGGTTCTTTCAGCCCTTACTTCCCGCGCACGTCTCTACTGAAGATCAAAACCGCCAAGGTTTTCGAGAACAACATCGAAGTCGCTTTTGAAGCGCCGATGAGCGACGGGACATTGAAGACAATGCACTTTTCGATCAGCCAGATCGAAGGGTCGGACGGATACAAGCCACGCATGGCTGACCAGCGCGTCGGTTATTTCACAACGAGCTATGCCGATTATGGCCAGTACGACGGTGACGATTCACGTGTCCGCTACATCAATCGCTGGCACCTCGAAAAACGGGACGACGACCTGCAATTGAGTCCACCTGTCAAACCAATCGTTTTCTACATCGAGCACACAACACCGGTGAGGTATCGCCGCTGGGTCCGAGACGGAATTCTCAGCTGGAACCGTGCTTTTGAAGAGGTTGGCATTCTCAATGCGATCGAGGTCCGTCAGCAGGATCAGGAAACCGGTCTTCACATGGACAAAGATCCTGAAGACGTGCAATACAACTTTGTTCGCTGGCTGAACAACAACATCAGCACAGCGATCGGTCCAAGTCGCGTGAACCCGAAAACCGGCGAGATCCTCGATGCTGACATCGTGTTGACTGATGGATGGATCCGGACTTTCGAAGGTCAATTCACCCAGTTGATGCCGGAAACGGCTATGCAGGGGATGACCGACGAAACGAAAGCCTGGTTTGCAACTCATCCGAACTGGGATCCACGCGTTCGACTGGCACATCCGTCGGATCGCGAATTCATTCGTCGCTCGATCGCAATCGAAGCAGCTCAGGCGCACAGTCCGGACACCCTCAGAACCCGCATGATGGGTGACGAGCCGTGGGATGGCCTTATCGGTCGCTCTTCTCAGATGAACGGAGGATGCACAGCTGCCGAAGGTCGCCAGATGGACGTCGCTCTGATGCGAATGACCATGGCGTTTATGCGAATGCAGGACGAAGAAGAATCCGATGAAGAGTCGGAAGGTGAAGAGGAGGAAGAGAAGGACGAAGAGCAGATGCTGGACGGCATGCCTGAGTCTTTCATCGGCCCCCTGCTTGCCGACCTCGTTGCACACGAAGTTGGTCACACGCTTGGACTGCGACACAACTTCAAAGCTTCTGCCCTGTACACAATGGCAGAGATGAATAGCGAAGAAATCAAAGGCAACGAGCCTTTCACTGCTTCGGTCATGGACTACAACCCGACGAATTTCAACTTTGAATCAGGTGAAATTCAGGGCGATTACGCAATGATCGGAATCGGTGAATACGACATGTGGGCCATCGAGTATGGCTACACACTGGAAGGCGAACTCGATGACATTCTTGAGCGATGTAACGAGCCAGCTCTTCAGTTCGGCACCGACGAAGACACCGGTGGTCCTGACCCGCTCGCGCGTCGTTATGACTTCAGTAAGAATCCGCTCGATTTCGCTGAAAACCAGATCCGCATGGCACAGCACCACCGCGGCAACATCATTGAAAAGTTTGTCGAGGAAGGCGACAGCTGGGACAAGGCCAGACAGGGCTACCTGGTGACGCTCAGCCTGCAAACACGGGCAACCGGCATGATGGCAAACTGGATCGGTGGAACATTCGTTCACCGGAACAAAAAAGGTGATCCGGAAGAGCGTGCACCACTGGAAGTAGTTCCGGTTGACGACCAGCGCAAGGCTCTCGAATTCGTTCTGCAGAATTCAATGTACGATGAAGCGTTCGGCCTCACTCCTGAACTGTTGATTTATATGACCAACAGCGCATGGCGTGACCGCCGTGGACGCGATGAGGCTGCATGGCCTGTGCACGACCGCATCATGAGCACTCAGGCGTCAACGCTTAGCCAGTTGCTTAACCCGACGGTTCTGCGCCGCGTCTACGACAATGAATTCCGCATCCCGGCGGATCAGGATGCTCTGACGATGGTTGAACTGGTCAACACTGTTACCAACGCTGTCTGGTCCGAACTGGACGACCTGCCTAACGGCAACTTCACGGAACGATCTCCGGCGATGAGCAGCCTTCGTCGTAATCTGCAGACGGAATATCTTGACCGCCTGTTCGATCTTGCGAATGAAGAAGGAAGCGGAATGGCAGCGATGAAGCCGATCTCAGACATCGCCACGATGACGCTCAAGGATCTCAACGGCAAGCTCGAAGCGGCGGTTGGACAGGACAACCTTGATGCCTATTCACGAGCCCACTTGATGGACTCTCAAGAGCGAATCGAGAAATGGCTCGAATCACTTTACGTGGTTGGCAACGGTTCCGGCGGCGGAGGTGGAATGCCACTGTCGTTCCTGCTCGGTGAGGAGCCTGAAGGCAACCGCTAAAAGCAGGCGAATTCTGAAAACTCAACGGCCGCGTGTTATCACGCGGCCGTTTTTTTTTGTAGCGACTGTTCTATTGTGACGACTGCTTTCTCTCTTGTGACGACTGCTTTTTATGACAACTGTGGAGGCGCAAACCTGGATGAATTCGAGGGACACCAAAAAGATGCAACTTTGAAAATGTTGCCTGTAACATCCATGTGGTTTGTCCGCTCAAACGTTCATTGACTGAACACTGCATTTAGATTCCAGGGAATTTACGATGGCCATCTGTCCTGCTTGCTCGGCCAGTTTGGATGTTATGGAAGTATCATGTCGCACCTGCGGTTTTGACTTTCCTTCAACCACTGGCACGGTGAAATCAAACGGTTCTTTGGCGCGCAGACTGGAAGAAGGCTTACTGATGGCCGGTGCGGTAGTAAGCGGCTTCAGCAGCCTTCTGTCGGCTCTGTATGCGTTCGATCAACTGGCTCGTGGCGAACTGCTCAGCGCTTTTATGACGGGTCCGGTGGGCGCGACCTTTTGCGCGGCCATGACTGTCGTATTCATCAAAGTCGGTGGAATTGCCGAATCCTGAGCAGCGTAGTAACGAAAACTGCTTCCTTACCTAACGGCAATTTTCAAGGATAAGAACATTTCCATCGAAAGATTTTCCTCGTCCGTACGAACAATGGTCAAACAAACAAAGACAGAACCAAACAGGGAAATCGAATGTTTTCCAACCCTACGGCTCCCAGTGCAAATGGTGCAAAGATAGTTGTCGATAAGGATGAGTTCATGCGACTGGCTAAGTCAGCGAAGCCCTCGACTGTCGTTTATGTACCGAGTCGCTGGTATACGATGGGGCATACCTACATGCTCAGCCACGGCGGCTTGTACGTCATTACGACAACCAAACAGGAGCTGCCAATCCCGAGGCACATAGAGGTTATCAAAGCAACAGGCATTCTGGGGATGGCATGCAGCTAAGGATTGCGGCTATGGATATCGTGCAGTGGATGGCGCGCGACGGATGGCGCGCTAACGATGCCGTACCGCCGGAGATGTTATTCCGGCACGTTTACTTTGTGGAAGTGTTTTGTGAAAACGTGTCTCGTAGCATTTATCCGGTGTCGCTGTTTTCCAGCCCCTGATCTCAATGAGTTTTCCCACAAAAAAACCCCGCTGGAATTAACCAGTCGGGGCTGATACAGAGATGATTTGCCGGCTTCACGCTCGTGAAATTAATCTTGATCGTGAAGTTATCTGCGTGCTTTTCTTCTGGCCTTCTTTTTAGCAGCGCTCTTTTTTCGCGTTACTTTTCTGGCTGCTGTTTTACGAACGGCTTTTTTCTTTGCGACTTTTTTCTTCGT
>JBCCFB010000050.1:0-28384 GCA_039029995.1 Planctomycetota bacterium | reverse complement strand
GGTTGTATATGCCTTTTTATGCTTTCTGGAACTGGGGGTAGGTTTTTTTTTTGCTTTTGCGGCCGTTGGGTGGCAACTTTGTGCCCGCGCAAAAAAAAAACGCGACTGCATTCAGCAGTCGCTTTTGTTCTGTCGGTTGGTTGATGAAAACTTACTTCGCCTGATCCCACCACCACTGACCTTCAGCCAGGTTTGAAAGATCAACGTTGTCGCGAACTTCAGCGATCTTGCCGCTTTCATCGACTCGCATTTTATCTTCGTTCAGTGCGACTCGCGGCTGGATGTTGACGCCGCCGCCGATTGGAGTCATGAAGAAGTTGCCTTTCCAGACGGCGTTGACGACGGGAGCAACCTGAGTCGGCTCCTGATAGTACTCAGTCGAGAACTGGCTTTCATCGCCGAAAACTTCCATGTTCCAGCCGGCTTTGCCGTACAGGTCCATTTCCTGAATGAACGCTGCTGCGATCGAAAGGTCGATCATGTTGCGAAGCTCGGCAAACAGTGGTGCCTCTTCGGCAAGCTGTTCGTATTTGTCGGTGAAAGATCTGGTGAAACGTGTACTCGCACGATTCATGCGGCCTTGTCCCTGACGCTGGCCGTTGACAACTCGCTCGTCCTCGCCAACCAGTTGAACGCCCTGCCCTACCAGTTCCATTCCGTTTTCGTCTTCGGTAACCATCAGGCAGTCGTAATCCGGCTGGAAGTACCAGCGGTGCAGGCCATTGCTTCCGGTGTTGGGGCCGGCGGCTTCAATGAACGAAGTGATTCCGACAGGATTCGGCTCAGCACCGATTCCGATCAGCTTCATGTGGTAGTCAGCATTAACCATAACGCGAGCAAAGTGCGTCTGGGGTGATACACCGCGGATGGTGATGATCTGCATGCCGAGAGCTTCACGGAAGAAGTTAACAACGGCCTGCTCGTCGCCGGGCTGGAATCGTGCCTGAACGTGGGATACAGCCTGACGAAGCTGCTCGATGCCTTCGTTTGTCGGATCGATGGAACAGGAGATTACTTGAGCACGAGATCCATCAGGGCCGAACGCACGAAGGGCGGTAACGAGGTCCTCCAGGCGGATTGTCGGTGAACGGGTCTCGATACCACACACGCGGTTGTGGGTATCAAGGAAGAAACCTTCTGCAGGACCGCCGACGATAATGTCGTTGGTTTCCGGCATGTAGAAGACGTGAGTAATGCGATTCAGACCTGCGAGATAAAGCATCTCAGGCGGAAGCGGTTGACCCGCGTCGATCAGTTTCTTGGCTTCCACTTCCAGGCGGGTCAGCGAAACCCATCGCATGTCACTCTGTTGAGCAAGGTCGCGATTCAAACTTGCACGGGCGGCTTCTGCACGCTGACGATTGAGTTGCCCCGAGCCGTCAAACAAAGCCAATGACTGGAAGACGCCGGTTGCATCAATTTCAACACCGCCGGTTTCACCACCACCATCCTGTGCGAACACCTGGGTGTTCGTGAACAATGCGGCAACAATTGCCACCATGAACAAACGGATCATTCGACCGTTCATAAAACTTATTCTCCTGTCAGTAGCCGCAGTCATAGCTCTATCCCGTTAAAAGAAGCCGCACCCCGAAACTGCTGAACAGCTCCGCATTTTGCCCGTGCGACAATGAGTCTCCGCGTGTCAGTGTATATCAGCGTTATCGGATCGGCAGACCGCCCACCCGTAACCATCGAAATTCAGCTCTTTCAATGGTAATTAGCGGTCAATCTTCAGGCAACAAAATAGGCAAAACAGGAAGAATGAAATGCGGGAGGGGTTGAGACCCTCCGGAAATGCCGGATTTGGCGAATATCCAGACGTAGATTCGCCACTACGGCTCAAGTCTCTCACGCACCCGAGAGAGCTGCATGACCGGAAAAATCAAAACGGGGGATGCCTCCAGCACGGTTGGATCCAACGCCGCTCTAAGTGACTACCGGCTAGGTGACTGCCGGCATAGTGACTGCCGGCAAGTGGAATCGCCGATGTCGCTTTCGCGTTTGAACCGGCTCAATCCAAGGTGAGGTACTTTTTGGCCGGATTCAAAACCACTTCGAAAGACAGGGATTCTGAAACCGAAACTACCTCGGAAACAAATTCCGGGCTGGCGCTGCCGTTAATTGTAACATTCTCGAGCCGGCGAAGGCTGTCGAGTTTTCCCGTATCAACTGCACCAACGTTGAGAAAGCGGATAGCGGTGATCCGATCGAAAATATCAATATCAAAACGTTCGCACAGGGATTTCAAAATAGCCGGACCCTCGTAACTGACCGTTACGTCGATATGTACGGGGCTTCAGGTGAATATCATTCCTTCGCGCCGACTCGTTTCACTACCGTCACGAAGGTTCTTCACGTTTGTAACCGCGCTGGCGTGACTGGAAACTGATTCGAGGGCCACGACTTCTCGTTTGTGCGTCTTTTCAGCGCTTACGAGCCAGCCTGC
Organism: Planctomycetota bacterium; assembly: GCA_039029995.1. Lineage (GTDB taxonomy): Bacteria > Planctomycetota > Planctomycetia > Pirellulales > Pirellulaceae > Mariniblastus. The sequence goes on along the minus strand of JBCCFB010000050.1, from coordinate 25,935 downwards.
GATGACGCCGATTGTAAAGACGGCCAGCAGAAATGATCGCAATCCGAACTGGTTCCATTTGCGCTTGCTCATCTCTGGCTCCTGTTTTTCGAAACAATCTATGTGTCAATATTTTGGCATATGGTTGCTGTCGGGTCCATAGCGAATCCGATCAGACCCGACCTGTGAGGGCGGTATCCGGAACTGCCGTTCAAGTGCGAGGTTCATCGGGGTAGACGACCGAACAGGCGTTCCACGTATCGCTGAGTCCGAAAATTTCAGAAATTGCCCCGGGGAATTCTGACCCGCGGCGACAGATGAAGTGAAATTCGATACGAATCGCGTTCGACTGCGGGTAACTTCCATGCTGTGACCGGTCTCAGCGTGGAGTTAGATGACGCTGCCACTTGATGTTGTTAGACTGTCCGGTGCGCAGGGCTTCCGGAAACAAGACCAGGGAGATCGAAACCTGCGGGATTTTGCGAGAGTAAAACCTGAGTCCCGATTTCGCGGACTTCAAAATTCAGATCAGACAGGCGGCGGATCGATGAGGCGGCATATCGATCAGCCCTGATTCCGCGGCGCCTGCATTGGGAAACATTGCATCAAGGAGATTCCGGTGAAGCGCTTTCAGATAACTGCGACATGGTCGCTGATCGCTTGTTTTGCGATCGTGTCTTTCCTGCCGGCTGTGGCTTCGGCTCAGTCAGAGGTGTCCGCTGCAGCTTTGGAGCGGGTGACTGAAGACATCCGCTTTCTTGCTTCGGACGAATGCGGAGGACGTCAGCCCGGAACTCCCGGAATGAAGCTGGCAGTTGAATACATTGTCAAAGAATACGAAAAAGCCGGAATCATGCCGGCCTACGACGGCTCCTACTTTCAGGAAATGGAAGTCGGTAACGAACTCGTTCCAGTTGACGGTTCCCAGTCACTCGTCTTCAGCGGAGCAGACAATCACGAAGTCAGTTTCGAAGCCGGTGAATTTGTTGCACTCAACAATCGTCGTGGCATCGATATTTCAGCTCCTCTGGTTTTTGTCGGCTACGGAATCGACGCTGGAGAAGAGCACAATTACAACGAACTGGCTGGCGTCGATCTGGAAGGTGCCATCGCAGTAATGCTTCGCATGGAGCCTCAGCAGGATAATCCAGACAGCGTATTTGACGGTACCGAGGTATCTGAATTTGCTTACGTTTCCGGAAAGGTATCTGCACTTCGTCGCGCCGGCGCCGCTGCCGTCATCTTTCTGAATGACGTTGCATCAGCTGAAGAAGAAGATGCTCTGTCGGCTCCTGATCAATTCGGTCGCACAACAAACCGGATTCCTTTCTTCCACATTACTCGTGCAAAGTTCGATGAGCTACTTGAAGTTTCGCCCCTGGTAGATGCAGAAGGAAACAAGCTCAACACTCTTGCCGACGCAGAGGCTTTAATTGACAAAAACCTTGAGCCGATCTCACAGCCTCTGGAAGGCTGGTCAGCTGAAATGAAGGCCGATTTCGAGACGCGGAAAATCAAGACCTACAACATCGTCGGTGTAATCGAAGGCGAAGGCCCGAATGCTGACGAGACTATCGTCATTGGTGCTCACTACGATCACCTCGGCGAAGGTGCTTATGGTTCGCGTGCGGCAAACCGTCGTGGCGAGATCCACAATGGTGCTGACGACAACGCCACGGGTACTGCAGCAGTCATGGAGCTGGCTCGCCGGTTCCAGCAGCGTGACGAAAAGCCCGGTCGCCGTCTGGTATTCATCTGCTTCACGGCTGAAGAGATGGGATTGCTTGGAGCTCAGCACTACGTTGAAAACCCCTTGCATCCACTGGAGAGCACAGTCGCCATGATCAATTTCGATATGATCGGCTGGCTCCGTGAAGATCGTGTCACCTTGTACAACTGGAATTCATCTCCTCAGTGGGAAGCGGTTCTTGATGGTGCGAACGAAGACATCGGGTTCGAATTGATCAAGCCGGCCAGTGGATTTGCCGGTAGCGATCACCTCCCGTTCAACAATCGTGAAGTTCCCAACCTCTTCATTCACACCGGCGTGACGGACACCTATCACACTCCGGATGACGATTTCGAAACGATCGATTGCGAAGGGGCAACCCGCGTAATCGACTACACCGAACACGTAATCGACGGACTGACATCACTTGATAAAGGTTTGTCTTTCGGTACACCACGGCCATTCCGCCTTGGTGTGAGCGTTCGCGTCGCTGATGAAGTGGTAACGATCGATTCAGTTTCGGAAGGCTCGATCGCCGAACGAGCCGGTTTGATGGCCGGTGACGTGATCCTGATGATCGGTGAAGACGAGGTTAAGGCCCGCCGGAACCTGACTCGTGCGATCAACAAGTACAAAGACGAAACAGTAATGTTCAAACTCAAGCGCGATGATGCCGAGGTTAACTTGAACGTTGCTCTGGTTGACGATGAAGGCTAACGGCTCGCGTTCAACCGGGTCTTTTTTGAAATGACAGGCGGTGCCGGTATCCGGCGCCGCCTTTTTTCATGCGCTGTTGATGCACTGTTGGCCGTTGATGCACTATTGCGAAGCGGACGCATGTTGATCGAGTGCGCGCTTGGGAAACAGCTGATCCTGGACACCGGAGCAGGATACGTCATAATTTCCACGAGTAGCATTTCAAGGAGTAGCGATGGCTCAGATAATCGATCTTGGAAATGGATTTGCAGTTGTCGATCGTAGCGGGCGCGCCGAGTTTTCTGATGAACAGGTCGTCGGATTGAGTTACTACTCAACGCGCAAGCACTCCCAGGGCGTGCTGAAGTGGTCGAAAAGGTTCTTCCATATCTGGGTTCAAGGTCAGGAGAAACCTGTCCGGCTGGAGGACAAAATTGCTGCGGGTGAGCCTGATCCTTTTCATGGGATGATCGAACGGATCAGCGAAAACTATCGACAACGGGCCTCCGATGCTCTGGAAATGGGCGCTGTTGTCAGCGGCGAAGGATTTGCGCTCGACAACCAGATACTGACAATCGCTCCCGAGAAAAATCCACACTCAGTTCCATTGAACGAAATTACGTCGATGGGAATTTTTGATGACGAGTTGCGAGTCTGGCGTCAGGGGCAGGATGAGGCAGCACTCAGTCTTCCTCTTTCAGCTCGAAACTGTTATCCGCTCGAACTGCTGTTAAAGACCAGGATTTCCGAGCCGACGGCAGAGCCGCATTCAGCCGGCGGACTCGGCCGAGTTCTCTTTGAGCGGAAGATGGCGCGCGGCTGGGTTATTACGCTCTGGGTTTTCGCGGCGTCATCCCTGATTGCGGGAATATTGATCGGGATCGGCGAGCCGTGGCTGATACCCGGCGGACTGATTCTTGCCGCCCTTTTTGCGATCAGTGCGTGGAGTGGAAGCCGTTCTGTATTTCGATGTCATGAACGGGGAGTCTACAAGCGTTCTTTGCTGGGCGAGCGGGAGCTGCGATACGACGAGCTTACTTCGTTCTCCTATGGAGCTACGAGGCACTATCACAACGGAGTCTATACCGGAACACATCTGACACTTAAGTTCATTCCCCCGACTGATTCCGGACGGAAGTCCCTGTTCTATAGCACCACGACCAAGCACGGTGACGCAGAACTGGACAACATGCGTGATCACATCTCCGGAGTGATTGCGTCAAAGATGGCAGAGATGCTCACCAACAATCAGCCGGTTCAGTGGACGAAGAACCTCAGGTTCGCACCTGATGGAATTGAATATCGTCCTGCCGGATTCCTTGGCCGGAAGGACGCAGTATTGCTGCCTTTCGATCAGATTCACGGCTTCGATATCCAGCAGGGATTCTTCATGATCTGGGAACACGGAAAAAAGAAACCCGTCATTTCAGAAGCAATTTCCGAGGACAATTTCTTTCCCGGCTATTTCGTCCTGCTCAGCCTTGCTCAGGAGTAGGTGCTCAGGAGTAGGATTGTCTGCTGTGAGCATTCGACTGGGTTCTGCGGCGCAATTGGATTAGATTACCGTTGTCCAACTGACTCGTTATGAAGCCTTGCAGTTATGTCTGAAGAGAAAAAAGAAATTGCGGAAGAAGCAACTTCCGGACCTGCCTCCCGCCTGACGCTTCGCGATCGAATCCACGAAGTCATTTTTGGAACCGAGACTTATGGTGGCCGTGGATTCGACCTGGTTCTACTGTTCATAATTCTCGCGTCGGTCGTCGTGGTCTGTCTGCAAACGGTGTACAGCATCGACGCACGATATGGAGATCTTCTCTGGAAGCTTGAATGGGCTTTCACCATCTTCTTTACTGTCGAGTATCTGCTGCGGCTCTATTGCGTAAAGAAGCCGTGGAAGTATGCGACGAGCTTTTTCGGAATCATTGACTTGTTGTCGTTCCTGCCGAACTACATCGTGTTGTTTCTCGTTGGAAATGCGCCTTCGTTTGCGGTGATCCGCGCCTTACGGCTGTTGCGGGTTTTCCGGATCATGAATCTACGCTGGTTCATGAGTGAAGCGGAGGATCTCGGGAAGGCTGTTGTCAAAGCTCAGGCCAAGATCGTCGTCTTTCTCGGTGTAGTTCTGGTGGCGGTAACGATGGCCGGCACTTTGATGTACGAGGTGGAGAACTGGAACAAATCGAACTGGATTCCCTCGGCCATGTCAGGCAGTGTTTCCGGGGGCGGTACAAAAACAGACGAAGAACGTGAAAAGCTGGAGAAGTACCGGCTGCAGCTTCTGGACAATGATCTGACGGTGGACGACCTCCGCGAACCGGATCCGCGCCGAGTGCAGTTGATCGAAGAACTCAAGGCCGATATCGAGGCCGACGGCCTGGATGTCGATGACCTGAATGTTGTGACCAGCAAATTCACAAGCATTCCTCAATCGATGTACTGGGCAATCGTAACGATGACGACAGTCGGGTACGGAGACATTGTTCCGACAACGGTGGTCGGCAAGTTCCTGGCTGCCGTCCTGATTCTTCTGGGGTACAGCCTGATTATCGTTCCGACGGGCTTTGTGTCAGCCGAGATCATGCAGGCCCGTCAGGCGGGTAAGCCTGTCCATGTCGTCCAGCGCGCGTGTCCGCATTGCATGGCGGAAGGTCACCAGAAAGAAGCGATCCACTGCTTCATGTGCGGCGAGAAACTGAACCCGCTCGAATAGTTGGCAAGTTTGGATACTTGAAACGAGCGAACGGCCCAAATGGCTATTCGCCTGAAGTCTCGCGGCCGAAGCTGTTGAGCTTTAGCTCTTCAACTCCGTCCTCGAATTCGGAGCGACCCAGTTCAAGGTCTGACTTTGCTGCAAATTTCACGGCTATCGGAACTTCGAAGACCCGTCGAATCAGTTCGGTTTCGAGTTGTTGCATCAGGTCTGCTTCAGGATCTGCGGCGTCCCAGTTCACCTGGTAGTCTGCTGAGGAAACCAGAAAACCGGTGCTGCGGATTCTCTTGCTGGTGTCGCCCTGTTCGATGTACAACTTGACCGAAAACAGCTGATCACGAACCATGAAAAACTTCGAACCGGAATCGAAGCCCAGTTCGCGGTTGTTACGCGTTGTACCAAGAGTGGCGTCAGCCCGGATCACGACATCCGAGCTCGCGACAACCTCATAGCCTGATGCCTCGAGTGAAGATGTCAAAGCCCCGGCTAGTTCGGCTTCGAACTGGCTCGAGAAACTGTCACTAACATCCAGTTCAAGGGAAACTCTCGCTCCTGAGTCAAGTGCAACGGGTGCTGTTGAATGCAAGCGGGTAACCATTGAATTTACGTCGCCGGACGGGACCGCATTTCTTACGAGGTAGTTTACGCCGCGATCGTTTCTCCCGACGTACCAGCCGTTATCAGGAGAAGAGTACATAAAAACCATGTCGCCGTAACTGCGTCCGTATGTCCAGACCACTGCGCCAAGATCCAGGTCGACCAGTTCGTTTTTGGCGAGTATCGTTCCTTCATCAATCCATCGGATCGGCCCTTCAAGGCGGTCAAAAGCGACGTGGCGCGCGGGCGTGCCGGTCGTGAGATCGATAACACAGATTCCACTGTTGCTGAGAAGAGCCAGCTGGCTGCCATCGGTGCGAAAGGCAGCGTCGCTGATCGAGGAAAGTTGATTTAGATCGTGTTTGAATTCACCTGCAACACTACCGTCGCTCGTGCGTCGCAATTCGCATCTTTGATCGTTTACAAAGAGGAAGAACTGCCGGTCAAAACTCATCACCGGGCCGGGATTTCTATCGAGGCTCGTTGATTCAGGGTACTCAGCCTCAAAGATCACGTTGCCGTCAGGAAGTTCGACACCCTGCAGCTTCGAACCTTCAAAAATGAGTATTGAGCTGGTACCGGCAAAACCGGCGTAGAGGGATTTGCCTGCTGTGTGATCGAGCTCGACGATTTTGTTATCCGGTATATCACGTCCGGTTTCGGTTGCAGTTTGATAGATGTAGATCTCGTCGGCGTCTTCTCGTTGCGCAATCGCCCAGACTTTTCCGTCAGGTCGGAAATCCAGCAGCTTCGATTCGGGATCAACCGGAGTTCTGGCAATGTGCCGACGCTCTTCAAGGTCGTAGCGATCAACAAACCATTCGTCAGTACTGGAATCGCGCAATAGCACTGCTGCTTGAGCGGTGTTCAGAGTCGCAAATTGAACGTCCATCACTTCGCATGCCGGCGAATTCACACCACCGACTTTCAACGGACTGCGCATGATGCTGTTGTCAAATCGCGGCATCGCAAACAGATCGACGTTCCAGTCCGGGCTGAAACGGGAATCAGGCATCGCCACGGTGCCGGAGTAGCCGCTCCGGAGTTCAAAATTCTCGCGATCACGAGCCATACGGCGGTCTGCTTCCGCGGCACTGCGGACGGCTTCGGCAACACTACGTCGCTCGGCGACGATGGCGGCCAGCCACTCGGCATCCGGTGCAGCATCGATTTCATACTCTTTGATGTTGAACGTCACGTAGTTATGGCTGAACCTCATTCTGCCGGGATATTCAAACAGACTCTTCCATCTCCATTTTTTGACTGCATCCTGAACGGTGTCGTTCCGTTCCCACTCAATTACTTCATTGGGGGACGCCCACTCAATTTCCTGTTCGTGAAATACTCCATCGCGATCTGAGAATTCAAAAGTGCATTTGAGCCTGATTTCCCGCACAGCCTGAACATCACCGTCTTGAAGAAAACGGTCGCCGAAAACGAGGCTACCGGAGGAATAGTCAACGATCTGGCCGGTTGGCTCTTCGACGATAGTGGCCGTTAGTGTCACGGGGGCATTGGCTTGAATTCGATAGCCTGAACTGGTCAGCCCGTTTTCAATTCCTGACTGGAACTGCCGTTCGAAATTCCGGATCGGGGCGTTTGTGCGAAGGTTGATCTGAACGCCGACGGCACCCCCGTTTTCGAGCCTTGTTTCTGTTGCCGAATCCACCGTCGCAATTTCAGCAGCCAGTTCATCTGCGATTTTCCGGTGTGTCAGAATCCACTGCCCGTCGTATCGTTCTCTGAAGAACGTGTGACCGGTCTGAGCACAATGCCCGGCGGGTTTCAGGTTGCTGATTCGAAGAAGGATCTTCTGCTGACGAAAGCTACAGAGGACATTACCGACAATAAAGTAATCATTGCCGAGCCAGCTGATTCCTGATGACCAGCCGTAAAGCGCGTCACCGGGAACCTCGAATTCAAATTGTCTCTGGCCGTTCTGTGCATCAAAACCGGCTAGCGTGTACTCAGGCCTCGCCCTTTCCGTGATGCAGATCATCTTCGTGCCATCGGGCGATAACAGCGGCTTGCGGCAGTTTGAGTTGCTCGTGTCAAGCTTTACCTTGCCCGCGATCCGGCCAGTCGCAAGAGAGATGTAGGTGATCTCGCGACCGTCATTGTGATTGGTGCCGGTCGGGGCATCGGCGACACCGTGATAAACGAACTGGCGGTCCGGCGTTACGTTCTGCCAGGTACCGTTGAATCTGCCGTCATGCGTGTGAACGCGGTTTCCGTCAAGACCATTCCAGATCTTGAGAGTATTCTGAACTGTGTTGGCCGAAATGAACCTGTCCTGTGACGCAAAATAATGGAGCCCGCTGTAGCCGTCGGTCATTGGAAACGAAAAAGGGACTTCATCGACTAGTTCAGGGCTATCCCCCGTGATGTCAAAAAGCTGGATGTCGCCAAGTTTTTCTTCACGATAGATCATCCTTGTTAAGTCGGGGCTGACCGAAAGTACTTCACTCCTCCTGTTTCCTTCCATCGGAAATTCTTTCAGCCGACTGCCGTCGGTGAGGTCGAAGATTACGACGACAGGCTTATAGTCAACCAGCGAAGTCACGGCGAGGTAACGATAGTTGACGTCGAAGCAGCAGTCGCCGTTCTCGACCAGAATCGGCCCGTCGTAGAACGAAGGGCTGGCAAACCGACTCGCGTCGAGTCGGGGCATGTTTCCTGTTTGCCCATCAGTTCTTACCGCAGGGACAAATGCAAGCAACAGCGCGGCAAAGGACAGGGCAAAATGTCTGGCCGTGATCAGCATCGAGTAACTCCAGCTTGAGCAAGCAGGCATGACAAGCACGCACACTATTTCGCTCATTCGAGCAGACTGGAGTAATGTTGCAAGAGAAATGAGACTGACGAGCCAATTTGAGGCCCGTCAACGCGATAGTTGACGCGATCTAGTCTTTGGAATATCCGGCTGCTTTAATGACTTGAAGCAACTCTTCGTAATTGATCCGCGATATTCCGTGCTTCATTTTGTAACGGTCTACCGCTTCCCCGAGCGAATCGGCTTCGGGAGACAGTTCGGCGTCGATATTGGGGAACTGGCGCCGTTCGATTCCAGCCGAAGCGTAACGCCAGCTGGCGGGCTTGCGCTTTACGAATTCACGTTGATCAGCTTCACGTTGATCAGCTTGAGTTTTCGACGATTTTTCAGCTATCGACATCGTTGTCTCTCAAAAGGCGATGGCCGCGATCTATGGCCTTAAGGCGGCTTTTTTTGTTTAATTCGGCTTTAAAGGGGTGTTGGCTAACCTATTTGCTAGGGAAAGCCCGGATGTTTTCCCCAAGCCTGTCTTTATTGTGGTTTCGTGCAACCTACGGGTCAAGTTACGGGTTTCATTTATTCGTAAAACCCTCTGACGTGGCTCAGGAACAGAACAAGACACTCCGTTTTTACCGATGCGGCGGGCTCAATTTGAAAACCAATCTCTTCCGTCATACGGAGCGTGGCTTGGCCAAACACAACGATACGAGAGAAAGCGAACGCAGGCTCATTGCTGGTTCAAAAGAGGGGGCGAGGCATCGCTTGCTCGGCATTGTGCGCGAATCGTTGAAGTAGCGAGAAGAGCGCTATTGGGGGAGCAGGTTGCCATTAGTTCAGCTGCCTAGTTCGCAGTCCAAAGACCGGATACAGGAAATCGAGTATCCAGAGGCTCACGCCAGGTAACGGCGGCCGCCGGCTTCCCCGTTCGTTTTGCCACGACTGAATTCGTCTTAATACTGAATTCGTCTCAATACTGAATTCGTCTCAGCGTGATGGTGGACGAAGACGTCCACTGACCGGGCATAAAGCCTGCGCCGACCCATGCGTTTGTACTGAATGGAATCGAGACGGTCACGGAAATCTCGTTGGTCGTGTTGTTGAACTCGTCCGGGAACACAGTAATCTCTGCGTTCTCCAGTCTCAGTGTTGTAAGAAAATCATTCACTGCAATTTCCACGTCGTCAGGTGTTGAGGTCAGCACGAGGCCTTTCCTCGCTCCCTCATAGGCAGCGTGCTGTGCTACGTCACGCATGACAAAGGCCTGTGTCAGTACAACCATTGCCATAAAAAAGAACAGGATCAAAGGAAAGACCATGGCAAACTCGGTGGCAGATGCACCACGCCGATGGGATACACCACGCCGACGGGATGCGCGTCGTCTGGATGCACGACATCCGACCCGCCTGAGTTCAAATTGCTCCGTACCTGAGCCTGTTTGTGAGCGGTTTGCACTACTGCCATCAGTTATTCGGCTGCTGGTGTCTGAACTTGAAGGGCGCGAATTCATCGTTCTATCCGTTTTGTCCTTGAGGTCCTGTTCAGGGTCACTGTGTTGCCGGCGAGGCGGCGTGGAAGTGGTTGGCTCTAAGGTTGTCGTGGTTTCGTTCTGTTGCAGGGAATCCGGAGAAACGGGTGGAGGTCCGGGTGAGGTAGCTGTTGAACCCTACCCTCACCCGAAGTCCTCCGCCCTCTCCCGAATATCTTGTGAACTGCGATTAACAGTTCACCTCACCTCGATGTTGAATCATGGCCGATCGTGGGCCACTGTAATTTTCCTAGTCGATTAGGGCCGCAGGCGGAATGTTCGCTATCCGTCTGAAGACCTCTTCCAGAGCATCTCCGTCCGGAGCATGGAAATGTTTGCCGCTACCTGCTTCGGCGACTGCCTTCATCCAGTTGATGTCAGCCTGCGAGCTGAACGTGACGGTGTGGACTTCGATACCCATCTGGGCTGCGTCACGGGCTGCTTCGATGGGGTCGCGACCGGAGTTTGCTTGTCCGTCAGTCATAACGATCATGGTCTTGAACGCGTTGGGTCTCGCTCCCGGGCCGGTTAGAACCGCGACGGCTTCATCAATGCCCGCGGCGATGTTAGTTCCGCCCATGACGGGTTTGTCCCATGTGTATTTGAAATCCACCAGTTCGACTTGTTCGTGGTAGTTAAAGCCGGGGGTCGTTTCTATTTCAGCAGCGTCCATGCTGAAGGACAGGTACTGATGGGAATGGTCGTAGATCTTTCTGGCGTACTCAGTGGAATAGCTGACGATCGAAAACTTTTCTTTCTGCTCGGTATCCTGTAATTCGTCCGCAAGGCCGTACATTGCCGGGATCAGCGTGGACCAGCGACTGCGTTGGGGATGCGGCCAGTACCACCACCACTGATGCGATTCGCTCTGAATGGTGCTGGAGGACGAATTGGACATCGCGTTGTAAGCGTGCCACGAACTGTCCATCATCCAGTCGCCGGTTTCCAGATCAAAGGTCATCGATCCGCTGCGGTCGATGACTAGGCAGACGTCTCGCTCAAGAGCAACGGATGTTGCGTCTCTGGCAACGAGGATGCTCGTGTCCTCGGTGCTGCCGTCTTCAACGAATCCGACCACACTGGTAAACGCGCTGCTGTCGACGCGGACTGCGTTGAAAGGCTGGGCACCGGGTACAAATGTGAATACACCTGATTCGTCCGGTTGAGCCATTCCGATTTCGACGTTGACCTCGATATTCTGACGGTTCTCCCGGAGCCAGTCTTTATTCAGATTCTGAGTCACCGTCCAGTTGCGGAATGCAAGCTCACGAACCTGACGTTCAACTCTGGCTGGACGTTCGCCACGCGAGATCATGTCGACGCCCCAGCGTGAGGCGAGATCACAGGCGATTTGTGATGCAGCATGATGTCTCTGAATATTCGCTATGTTGATTGCGAAAAACGAGAACAGCACCATGACTACGAACAGTGTGACAACGACGATGGCCGTGGCTCCCGTGCGGCAGCTTCTTTTCGAGCCGCCCAGGGCGGAACCGATTGTTGTCCTGCGAATTGAGGAACCAGTGATAGTCAGATGGTTGGTCGTTAAACTTGAACGGGTCATTAGAGTCCCTCCTTACGATGGTAAACGAAGCCGCCGGACATCCACCCGTCAAGGGTCAGGTTGACCGGTGCCGGTAGCCGGTTGAATCTTGCCGGGGCAGTTCCGCGAACATTCAGATAGGTGCCTGTTGTCGCGTTGTCGAAACGCGGGCGATTGATCCTTAACACTGCGCCTTCAATACCGAGGGCTTCACAGTGTTCCTGAAATACGCGGATCGCATCTTCGCTGGTTCCATCTTTCGAAGCTCCAGCTTTGATTGCTTCGTATGAAGCTATTTTGAGGAGCTTTTCCACATGCCAGCGATGTGTGATCTGGATCGTCGAGAACATGACGAGGGCAAGAAGTGGCAGCGTGATGGCTGCTTCGACCGCTTCGATGCCACGTCGACAGCGGGTGCTGCGCGAGCGTGTTCGTCGGGAAGGTCGTTTTGCGCTGTTTGAGCGGTCAGATTTTGTCACTGATCGCTCGGATACAGCGGCGTTCTGGTGGCTGCGGGGAAGCATGTTTCACCGTGTTTGGCCGGAGGAAATTCAAGTCGGCAAGTTCCTGGGATGTTGTTTACTCGGGGGGCCGACGCTTGCGGCTGACCCATCTAAACCGTATGTCCGTTTCTCAGACAGGACGGAAAAAAAACTCAGTTGACTGTAAAAACAACCTGCTTTGGGGGCTGGAGTGACCGGATAATCCGCGTTGGCCGCACAGGTGTGAACAAAACACCCCATCGCCGCCAATGCGCCGGCGTTCGGATGCGGAACCAGTGAGCAGGACGACTCAAAGCGTCGAAATCGAGTCGAAAATCGAATCGCTTCAGACTGACAGGTCGGGGTGCGCGGCAAGACAAGTTAAGAGTGGATTCCGGCGCGAAAACGTAAACGTGCGGGGGCTGCCGGATCACCATCGGCAGGGCTGGTTCTGCCCTGCGGCTTTACCTGGTGTTCTTGGATCGTGGGCGCCGGTAAAGATGCCGGTTTCCGGATCGAAGCTGATTGCCTGACTGATTCCGGCAGTCGATGAGCGCGTGACGGTGTGCCCGAAGTTCTCAAGATTCATCGTCGTAGCATCGTCCAGAGAAGTTTCCACAAGAAGGCGGTCGGGCGACCATTGATGGTGAACGCGCGGGCGTGCAATGGCTTCGCCCACCGGCATGCCAAGATCAATGTGATTGATGATTGCCCAGACGACCTGAGTGATGATCTTCGGCCCTCCAGCTGCGCCGACTGCCATCACTGGCTGGCCGTCTTTGAGTACGATCGTGGGACTCATGCTCGACAGAGGTCTTTTGCCCGCATTGACCGCGTTTGCTTCGGCGCCGATCAGTCCGAACGCGTTTGGAACTCCCGGTGCGATGGAAAAATCATCCATCTGATTGTTCATGACGACGCCAAGTCCGGGAACGATTACCTTGGAGCCGAAGGTCGTATTTACTGTCAACGTAACTGCGACCCAGTTGCCTTCGGCATCAGCCGTGCAAAGATGAGTTGTGTGACGTTCAAAAAACCTTGAGTTTGCATCCGGTGGCGTCCCATGAGATTCGACAGGTGTCGATGACTCCTGATTAATTCTTGCCGCAAGCTCATCGGCATAGTCTTCAGTAACCAGCCCCAGGGGGACTTTTGCAAAATCTGGATCGCCAAGCCAGTACGCACGGTCAGCGAATGCGAGCTTCATTGCTTCGGCTACGACATGACGGAACTCTGCTTCAGATCTGTTGCGAATTTCCTGCAGGTCAAAGTTCTCAAGGATGTTCAGGATCTGGGCGACATGAACACCGCCGGAACTCGGTGGCGGGAAGCCGATAATCGTGTATCCGCGGTAGTCTGTTGCGACCGGAGCACGCGAGACCGTTCGGTAGTTTGTAAAATCATCTTTCTCGAGGATGCCGCCGTTTTCACTCATCCAACGGGCTGTCTGCTCGGCAAAATCTCCCGCGTAGAACCAGCCGATTCCGTTTTCACCGATTGAACGGTAGGTGTTTGCAAGATCCGGCTGGCGAAGAATTTCACCCGGCCGATAGATAGATCCATCTGACTTCAGCAGTGAACTACCCCATTGCCGGAGTTCTTCAGCTGCCGATTCCATTCGACCTGAGTAGACGTCGTTGACCTCGAAGCCGTTTTCAGCAATTTCGGCTGCCGGGCCGATGACTTCTTCCAGTTCCATCGTCCCGTAGGTCGTCAACGCCTGATCAAGAGCCGCCAATGCGCCGGGAACCCCGCTGGCAAGAGGACCTGTTCTGGACAGACTGCCATCGGCAACACCGTCGACAAGGTACATGTCGCGCTTTGCAGAAGCCGGCGCCATTTCGCGACCATCAATCGCGACTACTTCACCATCGGCAGTATGAATGAGGACGAAACAGCCTCCGCCGATTCCCGAGTTGTAGCCGTCTACAACTCCCAGCGTCAGAGCAGTCGCAACGGCTGCATCGATCGCGTTGCCTCCTTTTGCGAAGGCATTCACTCCTGCGTCCGTTGCCAGAGGATGGACTGACGCGACCATGTTCCTTTCAGAGGTGCCGATATGCCCTGGCGAGACCTGGCAAAAGCCGGGGCCCGCAAGCAGCGCAGTAATCAGGAGGCAGAGGTTAAATCTGAAAAATGCAATCATCGGCTCGTATCCCGGGTGGTTAGCAATTCCCCGATTGTAATGTATCTGCTTTCATCATTGGGAGTTGGCAGGGCGTCGTGCGGATCCGGTTGCATTGCGCGTCGCTGTTGGTGAGCCTTGCGACAAAACGCAGATCTGTTCTATGCTGCTTTCATGGCTGAGCCACATGACAATCCGGATGAAGATCCTGGCGACCAATCGCAGGAATTCGATCAAGACAGCGATGCACAATCCGCCCGCATTGGCGACGATGATTCCGTTCCTGATGTAGACGAGGTTGATGACAGCTCGATCGATGTTGAAAGTCTCGACGACCAGGAGGTTGGCGACGACTACGACGAGGAGGTTGGCGACGACTACGACGAGGTGGACGACGACCACGACGAGGCGGACGACGAAGAATCTGACTTCGATGAGGAGGAGTTTACGCTCGATCAATTGAGCGAAGCGTACGCAAAAGTTTTAAAGGAACGAGAGGGCGAGCATTCCCACTCGACGACAGAAGTCGGGTTAGAGAACACCGCAACGCGTGACGCCCGTCCGCAAGAACCAGTTCCGGAGCCGATTGTCGATAAGGAGCCGGAGCCTGAAGTAGATGATGATGCGGCATGTCCTATCTCGCCTGAGTCGATTCTCGAATCAATTCTCTTTGTCGGCGCTCCTAAGGATGTGGCATTGACCAGCCGGAATATTGCACCGTTGATGCGCAATGTGTCAGCGAAGGAGGTTACCGCACTGGCGAAGCAGCTCAATTCGCGCTACGAAGAGGAGGGAGTGGCGTATCGCGTTCTCTGCGAGCGAGGAACGATGAAGATGGTCCTGGCACCCGAAATGTTGTCTGTTCAGAATTTTATGCTTGGTCGCTACCGAGCAGTGCGACTTTCGCAGCAGGCAATCGATGTTCTGGCGATTATCGCCTACAACCAGCCAATCACGAGAACACAATTGGATTCAATCAGAACCAGGTCCAGTGGCAGCATCGTTCGACAGATGATCCGTCGCGGGCTAGTGGCCGTCGAGGAAGGGAGCGGGCGAAAAGATGTTTATCGCACTACCGATCGTTTCCTTGACCTATTCGGACTCGACTCGATCGAGGATCTGCCCCAAAGCCATGACGCGTCAGGCATGGAAGAACTGGCAGACTAAGTACTCAGTGCTATAGGTACTCCACGGTCATAAGTACTCAGCGATAAATGTACGTCGCTAAGCACTCGTCATTGAGTTCTCAACACGAATTTGTCGTTCGTAGAATGCCAGGTGTCCTCTGATAGTTACAGGCCGTGTTTCAAAATCCTGTCGTAAGCCTCGGGAAATCATGGGAGCGACGTAACGGTCTGGTAGTGTCGAGGTTCGCGCTCTGTTTTCTTACACCCTGACTGCGATAATTTGTTTTGCGACCACTTCCTCGTCTCTGAACCGGGCTATGTCTGAACCGGGCTGTGCCGGAATCGGGAATCCGGCCCGTTAACGTAGCCAATGCGCGACTTCTTCGAGTCCTGGCCGTTTCTTTATCAGGGGGGAAGCTATGGGTCTGCTCGCTTGTTTCAGTTGCTCGTTCGGCTCGTACGGTATGCTGATTACGGCATATATCCTGGGCGCACCTGTGGTCTGTTACCTTCTGCTCAAGCCGTATGCTTGTGCCGTAGTGAAATGGGGGCTTCCAGCGTTTGCGATTTCAGACTTCTGCTCTTTGTTTCTTCTGTTGATTGGTCCTTTGTTGCTACTGGGAGCGGCTGTTGAGTACATCCCGCGCGACCGAGTTCTTGCACTGGCGCCGGTGCTATTGGCCAGCATGACTTTCATCTGGTACCGAAGCCTCTGGCTTTTGCAGCAGCACGCAGTTACCGATTTTGCGCGGCGGACCGTATTCGTGGCCGTCTTGATCCCGGCCATGATGTTGCTGGGAGTCGTGTGCGGCTTATGGGCGATGGGGACTCTTGCCGGCGTAGCATTTGGCAGCGTCGAAGCCGTTTTCGTTTCGATGGGAGCCTGCGGGATAGTTGCTATGCCGATTTATGTATGGATTCGGGGAGGGCTGAGCTTTGTGTTCGAGCCAAAAGAAAAGCCAGATAAGTTTGAGCCAGACAAGTTTGAGCCAGATCCAGCGGAAACTATCGGGCGTGTATCCAGTCCTGATCTTCCAGCTTAAGAGCTTCGATCTGGACGTCGATTTCGTCACCGTTTTCTCTGCGTAGCGTGACGACACCGTCCTCGTGACTAACGTAGACAGCGCGGATCGTGTACTGGCCGTCGGCGCTTGCCCATTCTCGTAAACCAGATGCGCCTTCTACCAGGTCGATACTGTTGGCAGCAAAAAGGCCGACCGCTGACAAGCTGTCCCGGCCTGAAAAAGCTCCGTAAATAGCTACGATAACTTTGCCGCCACCGTCAACAAGTTCCGTTCCTCCCGAGCCTTGTTTGCCGACCCACTCACTGACCTGAGTTTCCCTTCGCTTGAGCCGGCCGCGTTCATCCATTGGCATAAACCCGAGACGGATCGCATCGATTCCGGTGGATGATTGGACTTCGAGACCGTAAACCGCATGTCCTTCAGGCGCAAGGATGACTTCTTTGCGGCCGCCGGGTTGACCAATCACCTGGCCTTCGACGTACTCGTTTCCAATCTGATAAACGGCCTGAATGTTTTGAATATTCTCAAATACCCCCGTATCCACGCCGACAATCATCCCGACCATGACTCCACCGTCCGGTGGATCGTCAATCGTTTCGCCTGAGGCGAGGTCGAATCCGACCATGTGACTTTGGATCGCCTTCCGCTCGTCGAACGAGATGACCGGCAGAGCGGCCGGCGGTGTTCCGAGTTCGACAGGGCCGGAATCAAGTTGCTCGCGGCCGCGCGGAGCATTATTCACGATTTGCGATGGATCCATCGGAGCTGAGCCAGTCATCGGAGGGCGCGTTATTCCGCCAGATGGGACGCCGATGTTCCTGGGAGCGCCGAATCCTGCGCCACGTCCGGGACCTCCCGGGCGATTTTGAGCAAACTGCCGGTCAATCATCTGTTGCTGCTGTTCGAAGAACTCGTCGTGTTGCCGATGAACGTTCTCAATGTGCTGGTTCATCTGTTCCATTTCACGTTCAGTCTGCCGCTGCATTTCTTCAAACTCGCGGTCGAATTCACGCTGTCGCTGTTCCGCTTCCTGCTGGATTTGATTCATATGTTCATTGGCGTCGTCGAAGAAATCTCCGCCGATAGGAGAGTTGATGCCACCGCCCCCCCCGATTCCACGAGGGCCGCCTCGACGTGCCGGACCGCCACGGCCACCGGGATCGGCGGGAACACCGGAGCCGGCTCCATCGAGCATGTCCTGAATGAAATTCGCGTCGTCGGCCGGAACGGGAACTTCATTTCCGAACTCGTCTTCAACCCAATCGATTTCAGGACCTCTCGCCATTGAGGGAGCGCTGCTTCCACCTCCACCAAAAGCCGAGAACACAAACAGCAGGCACGCGATGCCGCCAACGCCCAGAAGCCCCAGGCCGCTGCCGATGGCCATGATGTAGCCCATGACGACGAGGATTTTTCCGCTGCGTACAGCCTGTTCACCTTCGTGATGTGTGACACCGGTAAAGAGAGCGCTTTTGGCGCTGTTGGTGATATAGCGATCGCGGATTGCGACCTTGCCTCGCCAGATGACGAAGATTCCGGCAGCTACTCCGAACACCAGGCCGAGCAGGATATTAAAAATCCACATTTGATTTCATCTCAATTGGAAGTGGTTGTGATGAGTCTCTCATTATTGCATACCGTTACGCAGTAATAAAACACAGTATTTTGATTCAAATTGCGGTTCATGCTCAAATGGCGACCGATTTGAAATTCACTGACTCAATTTGAGCTTCGCCCGATGAGATTTTCAGCGACGAGAACAGACACGACATCTCTGATCTTTTGTTTCAGCATTTTTCTCGCCTCAACGCTATGTCCGGCTACGCCTGCCTGCTCGCAGGAAGTCGCGGAGTCCGAAACACAGGCCGCAACAACTGATGAGTCCGGCGAAGTATGGCTGCCGCCGTTGAATCTGGGATATTCGCCGGCCGTCGGCAGGGCTCACCCAGATTTCGTGTTGCCTTCAATCGACGACGGCGCGCCGATCCGGCTGTCCGATTTTCGCGGTAAAAAGGTGTTGCTGCTGCACTTTGCATCCTGGTGAGCGGGTTGCCGAAGACACGTGCCAGGCTGGTACGAAGAAACGAAACAACTTGTCGCAGACGAAAAGCTTGTCCTGATCGGAGTCACTCAGGAGCAACATGCGGAGCGTTGCCGGTTATTTGCCCGATGGAAAGAATTTGATTTTCCAATCGTTCAGGACAAGGCAACAATCCTCGGGCTAGCCGTTGTTCCTGTTGCGGTTTTGATCGATGAGCATGGCCTCGTCCAAAGCACGCGCGTCAGACCGGCACAGATTGAATCACTGGTAAATGAGCCGCATCCGGCGCCTCCTGAAGCTGCACCTGCGGCGTCGATGTCACTTGCCGATCTCGAAGCGTTCCGTGCGGTTGCAACAGACGACGTTTACGCTCAAGTCGCATCAGGCGATGCGGAACTGCTCTGGGGAGACGAAGAGGCGAGGTCTCATCGTGCGATCGAATGTTACAACCGCGCAGCGGAACTTCTTGGTGACGAGGAAGACTCTGATACGTTGGCAGCCTTGATCGATTTCCGGCTGGGCGTTGCGTGGCGTGACAAATTTGACAATTCACCCGATGCAACGCCGGAGGATTTTTCAAGAGCAAGTAGCTACTGGCTAAGTGCTCACAACAGCAACCCGAATCAGTACATCTGGCGACGACGCATTGAGCAGTATGGGCCGAGATTGATGAAGCCCTATCCGTTCTACGATTGGATTGACACGGCCAATGAGGAACTTGTCGCACGGGGCGAAGAGCCGGTCGAACTCAAGATTGATTTGTCAGGAGCGGAGATCGCTTTTCCGGCTCGCGAGCAGGAAGTTGCTGATCGCAATGACTCGCACCCGGATCCGGAAATGAAGGTCACTCTCGATCCCGGGGCGATGATCACGAGTCACTCTACACTTGTACCTCATGCGGTCGCTCCCGGCAAAAGTGTTCGCGTGCATCTGGACTTTGTTCCGGTGGAGGGCCACAAGTGGAATAATGAATCCACGCCATTGCAGGTCTGGATTGACGAGCCGCAATCGGGAACAACATCGATGCGATTGCTCGAAGTTGCAGGCGCTGATGAAGCAACCAGCTCCGAACGCCGGCGAGTTGAATTCGAGTATTACGCAGCAGAAGGTTCGACCGGTGAAGTCACACTCTCTGGTGTCGCGTTCTACAACGCATGCTCGGATGAGGATGGTCAGTGTCTGTTCCGCAGGCAGGATTTTGTTGTGACGATAAATGTTGTCGAGTGAATGTCCGTGGCCGGCGCAACGTGGCGGTGTCAAACTTTATCTGTTTGTTGTGTCTGGAATTCGATCCGGAATTTATTCATCGCAACTTTGTTAAGAAGTCGCGGGTTGTTGCTTCATTGCGACCGTTGACTTCTAATCTGCGCTGGAATGCGACAAGATCGCATCTTTCCGCTGTCGCTGCGCTTTCGGCAGAGACACAGAAATGGAACTTGCCAGAGGAATTATTCGATGCGAAATGCTGTTGCCATGATTCTTGGAGGGGGCCGCGGTACCCGGCTTTCACCACTGACTTCGATCAGGTCTAAACCGGCGGTTCCTCTGGCAGGGATGTACCGCTTGATCGATATCCCGATCTCCAATTGCATTAACAGCAACATCAACCGGATCTACGTGCTGACTCAGTTCATGAGTGTCTCGTTACACGGGCATATTCGACGCACATACAACTTTGACCGCTTCAACGGCGGTTACGTTGAACTGCTTGCTGCTCAGGAAACGAGCAGTCCCGGAACTGACTGGTATCAGGGGACCGCGGATGCAGTGCGCAAAAACCTGCGCTACATCCAGCAACCGGGAATGGACTACGTGGTTATTCTGTCCGGCGATCAGCTTTACCGGATGGACTACCGTGAGATGATCAAAACTCACGTCTATACGGGCGCGGATGTCACCATCGCATGTATGCCTGTGGATCGACAGGCGGCGCGCGGCTTCGGCGTAATGCAACTCAACGATGACGGGCGTATTACAGGTTTCGTTGAAAAGCCGCAAACGGACGAGGAGATCGACAAAGTCCGCACGGACCCTGCGTGGATTGACGCACGCGGCATTCCCAGTAAAGGTCGCGACTGTCTCGCCAGTATGGGCATTTATGTATTCAATCGTGATCTTTTAACGGAAGTTCTGACTAATACCGAGCATCGGGATTTCGGCAAAGAAGTATTCCCGGAAACGATTGAAACGCACAAAGTCCAGACGCATCTGTTTGATGGCTACTGGGAAGACATCGGGACGATCCGCTCATTCTATGAGGCTAACCTCGCGCTCGCGGCGGAGGAGCCTTCGTTCGAGTTGACGTCTTCGGACGCTCCGGTCTACACACGCCCGAGGTTTCTTGCTCCGAGCCGTGTTTCAGGAGCGTCAGTGAAAGGCAGCCTCGTCGCAAACGGCTGCAGTATCGGAGAAGGCTCTGTCATCGAAAACAGCATCATCGGTCTGCGTACGGTGATCGGTAAAAACGTGACGATCAAGAACTCGATTCTGATGGGTAACGACTACTATCATGATCAGACAAACGCACCAAGCGCCGGACTTGAGGTCCCGATGGGAATCGGTGATGACTGTGTGATCGATGGTGCGATTGTCGATAAGGATTGTTGCATCGGGCGAGGTGTGCGGATCGTCAACTCCAGCAACCGCGATCAGACGGACCTCGAACATCCGACCTGCGTCATCCGTGACGGAATTCCCATCATCGTGAAAGCGGCCGAACTAAAAGACGGATGGGATCTTGAAAAAGACGTTTGATTCACGGCGCTGCCGGGAAAGCGGCCGTGTCGAATCGAATTGCAGAGAAGGTGCGACGGCGTGAGCGAAACCGGAATCAAAATCGAATATGCGGCCCCCGAAGACGCGGAGACTATCTGCGACTTTCAGCTGAAAATGGCGCTCGAAACTGAAGATAAGATTCTCGATTCCTCAATCGTGCTACCGGCGGTCCGGGCGGTTTTTGAGGATCCGCGCCGGGGTTTCTACATGGTTGCCCGCGATGGTGAAAACGTCGTGGGATGCCTGCTGATTACCTACGAGTGGTCTGACTGGCGGAATTGTGACATCTGGTATTTCCAGTCTGTCTTCGTCGAGCAGGAATATCGCGGGCGCGGCATTTTCACCTTGATGTACGAACGCATTATGGAACTCGCACGGGAGGCGGACATCATGTTTGTGCGCCTGTTCGTAGAAGTCGAGAATGACCGCGCGCAGCGAACCTACGAAAGACTTGGAATGAAGAAGATGCCGTACTACATGTACGACGTCAAACTGCGCGACTGACAAGTAAGCGAGTGACAAGTAAGCGAATGATCTGTTCGGAAACTAGTTCCAGTATCCCGAAACGTAGATGATCGCGAAAATAATTCCCATGAATCCGACGACCCACAGCAATGACTTGAAGGAGTGGACCGCGATTTCTTTGAGGTGCTCGTGACGTGTGGCACCGTAAACCAGGCTGATAGCGATGATCAACGGAATCGAATACCAGAGTCTCGGAATCTCAGTGACTTTGCCAACGAGTCCGCTGCTCAACAAGTCCGGAAGCAGATTGAACAGGTGAGTCATGTCAGGCCTCCAGCTTTCTGCGTTTTGCTTCCAGTTTCTTTTTCTGGTCCGGAGTAAGAATCGCCGGACCGCAGAACGCATCGTAAATGGCAAGCAGGTTCAGCAGGCCGGCAACGACAGTGAACAAAGTCCCCAGCTCGAAGTTGTGACGAAGTTCGCTGTGCCACATACCCAGCACATCGTTCGTATCTTTTTTCGGTCCTGCCGGCGGAGCCATGAAGCCGTCCTTCAGACTGTCCTCCGTAGATATCGCCAGAACGTCCGGATCGACCCTCGAGTACGACAGATCGGTTTTTTTCCCGGGGAAATTCTTGCTGACTATTCGTCCATTCTCGTCGATAAACGTATCCGTCGGATATCGTTCACACATGACGAACATCGGTGGCCCGCCTTTTTTAGTCATCAATCTCTGCGGGATCGCAGGAAGTGCCGGGAGGCCGACACCGATCTGGCAGAAGTACGGCCAGCGGAAGTCGCCTTTTTCCAGTGAAGCATAAACCACCCTGCCCTGCCCGAGCGCAAGCCCGAAGAAGTAGATGCTCAGGATGCAGATCATGAACAGGAAGCCCTTGGCAAACCTGCGCTGATAGAAGTGCCCCGCGCCCGGCCACAGCCATGCCGCCAGAGCTGCCCAGTACGGGTCTCTCAGGTTTACGACGATCGGGTCACGATCGCCTTCCTGGGGGTATATTACTTCCGTCATTTCAGTAGTGTCCGGACTTTGTCGATGGGGTGAACTGCTGTGCTGGAACTATTGCATAGCCGATAGCGAGCACTACATTCTATCGACGTGCGATTCCCGCACCAGACGAATCGGCTGCTGAAGGACGACGTAGCAGAAATGTCAGGTTGATCGTCACCAATACCTACCACGACAGCAGGTCTGTGTTTCATGGCTGATCGCTTTTTCTCGAGTACCCCTGTTTCCGGTCCCACCGTGGAACTTACAGGAGATCAGGCTCACCACCTCGCAAACGTCATGCGGGCCGTTTCGGGCGACCGTGTAGGGCTGTTTGACATTGATGGACGTGAATTCGTCGCGGTTGTCAGCGAGGTTTCAAAAAAAAGAGTGCTGTTGCAAATTCACGAGGAATTGCCTCGTGAAGAGGATACGTTGCCCCGGATTACCGTGGCCGTCGCGATGCCCAGGGGAGATCGGCAGAAATTCCTGATCGAAAAACTTGTTGAGCTTGGAGCGATCGCTGTGATCCCGCTTTCCACCAAGCGCGGAGTCGCCGTCGTCAAAGAGAACGTGGTCAAGCGGATGGAGAAACAAGTCATTGAGGCTTGCAAACAGTGCGGTCGGAACCGGCTGATGACCATTGAGACACCACTGACGATTGCGGACTTGATCCACTCGATGAGTGGCGACACGGAAACCTTGCGGTTGCTGGCTGAGCCACGATGCGAGCCGACAATCAGAGAAGTGACCAGCGGTCAGCCGCACGGCTTCCCGGCATTGGTTGCCATTGGGCCGGAAGGTGGCTTTTCGGATCAGGAAGTCCAGCAGTTGACGGAAGCCGGGTTCCAGCCGTGTCGGATCGGAGATTCCATACTGCGAATCGAGACAGCAGCGATCGCGGCTTTGACCTTATTGCGTTGCACGCAGTAGTCGCAGACGCGTGCGGTTCAGGTTTAAGAAAATGCGGACCCGGCGACAGGGTGGAAAGGCAGTAAGCGCGAAAAGGCTAAGTCGATCGGGCCCGCAATTTTTGCATGCGTAATTTGTCGGCTACTAACGGAGTCTTACTTCGACGCCTACTTGCGACGACTCAGTGCTACGACGCAACCTGCAAGCGAAACGATCGCCATTGAGCAGGGCTCGGGGATCTGATTGACGCGGATGTTGTCGAGGTTCGGCCACCAGCCACCGGTTCCAGTTCCGTCACCATCTCGCCGGTCGATCCAGATCGTCGAAACATTGGCTATATCGAATGTGACCTCATCCCATGATCCGGTCGGGCTGGCGGTCAACGTCTGATCGAAGAGTACATTGAAAGACGAGTCATACAGAATAAGGTGGTAGTCATCCGCAGCAGCGTTAGCGAAGGTACGCCCATTTTCTGACTGGTCGTAGTTCGAACTAATTTCGAAACTGTTCAGGTAGACCGGGCCGTCGGCAAACTGGATTGAATTCGAAGTGTTGTACTGATTGACGTGCACAAATCCCCCGTCAGATGCTTCGATCGGGGGGCCTGCTGAATAGCCGCTTCTCCAGTTCGTGTTTGCGTCTCCGGTAACTACGTCCAGATTGAAGTTGTCGATCAGATCGGCAGATGTGTCAAATGTGTACGTTACGGCATCACCGCGGATGTGAGTGCAAGCCATAAGGCAGCAGATGGCAGTAATAACGGGAAGTAGTGTTTTTTTCATATCGGGGTCGGCGTGTTAAATTGTCGGGCGGAAGGTATTTCTGGCTCCAATGTGTGTGCCGGCTTAAGGCACGTCTTGGACGCTCAACGCAGAGAGTTTTCGGGAACGAAAGCGGTGCTGACTTATTTGCGGCGACGCAGCGCTACAACGCAACCTGCCATGGAAACGATCGCCATAGAGCAGGGCTCAGGGATCTGATTGACGCGGATGTTGTCGACGTTAGCCCACCAGCCTTGTGGGCCGTTCAATTCAAAAGTGTTGAGCCAGATCGTCGAAACGTTGTCAACGTTCAGAGTTACTTCATCCCATGAGCCAGTCGGGCTGACCAGCAAAGTCTCGTCGTAAAGAACGTTGAATGAGGTGTCGAACAGTACAAGGCGGTAATCGTTGCCGGTGTTGTTTGCCTGATTCGTTCCGGAATTTGACTGGTTGTAGTTTGAACTGAGATCAAAGCTGTTCAGGAATACCGGACCGTCCGAAAACCGGATGGAATTAGGCCGGTCCCAGCTGTTGAAGTGAACGAAACCTCCGTCGGAAGCTTCGATCGGTGGGCCGGCGTTGTATCCCGGACGCCACGCGGTCACTCCGTCGCCGCTTACGACATCGAGATCAAAGTTGACGAACATTTCGGTGGATGTGTCAAAGGTGTAGGTTACCGCGTCACCTTCTGTCGTCGCCCCGGATGATACGCAGAGCAAAACAAGAACGGCTGCGGGGATTATTTTTTTCATTGGTCGCCTTCAAAGTTGAATGTATGCGATGACAGTTGTTGCGCTGAAATGTTGCGCTTGGATTTTGCGCTGAACCCTTCGCCGCCCTGCCCGCATATTGCGAATGAGAAATGTTCGCCTACTTGCGGCGTCTTGTTGCAGCAACGAGTCCAACCAGAGAGACGACTGCCAGCGAGCCGGGTTCTGGAATCTGGTTGACTCGAATGTTGTCGACGTTGGGCCACCAGCCTTGTGGGCCATTCACGTTATGAGTGTTCAGCCAGATGGTCGAAACGTTGTCAACGTTCAAGGTGACTTCGTCCCATGAGCCAGTCGGGCTGACCAGAAGAGTCTGGTCGTAGAGAACATTGAATGAGGTGTCGTACAGGACCAGCCGGTAGTCGTTGCCGACAGAGTTGGCCTGATTAGTACCGCCTGTGGATTGACTGAAATTGGAACTGAGATCAAAGCTGTTCAGGAAAACCGGTCCACTCAGGAATCGCAGCGAATTGGCACGATCCCAGTTGTTGAAGTGGACGAATCCGCCATCAGAAGCTTCAATCGCTGGCCCCGCAATGTATCCGGGGCGCCATTGTGAAAAGCCATCGCCCCCGATGACGTCGATGTCGAAGTTAGTAAAAAGTTCAGCAGATGTGTCAAATGTGTACGTTACGGCGTCGCCGCGGCTTTGAGTGCAAAATGTCAGGCAGCAAATCGCTGTAACAACGGGAAGTATTAGTTTTCTCATCTTAAGGTCGCTCAAACTAAGTGGAGACAAAAACGCGTTTTCTAGAGGCAGTCGCGCTACTAGCGCCAACAAGTTTCAAAACGAAAGATGCTGTCAGAAAACGACGAAAAAATTAGATTGAACGAATCCCCCTCCTGGCTTCCCCGGCCATTGCGTTTCGTTCCCTTGAAGATGGAGTTCGCGCAGTT
>JBCCFB010000049.1:0-28627 GCA_039029995.1 Planctomycetota bacterium | reverse complement strand
GGTCAGTTGCGATCTCCCTGGTTTCCGGATCTACGGGGTTACGTGGATTCACGCTGCGAATGGCGATGTTATTGTCAAACGAGCCGATCTCATCGCCTGCTTCAGTGTAGTAGGCGGAACCCCATACACCGTAGGCAACGTTTGAGTTGAAGTTGACGTGGCTGGAATGGTTGACGAATCCCCAGCCGGGACTGCCGTCAACTACGCTGCCGCTGACTGTGGCCGCGGTTGAGGACGGATCGACGCCTCCGCGGTGAAAGTGAAGTGCATAGCGGCCGCGGATGTTTGTCGATTCCTGTTCAATCTCAAGCGTGTAGTGAATAGGCGCGCCCGAGTTGTTGCCGGAGATACCCTCATCAAACTCAAAGAAGACATCGTCAAGGTCTCTCGACTTGTCGGTCCTGCCGAGATCGTAGAAACCGGCATTGTCGATTTTTACGTCGAGAGTGTGCGCGAACATGATGTGTCCACGACGTTTAACCGCAGTGTTCTCCGAGCTGAACTGAACATTGCGGGTTTTGTTCGCGACATGGACATTCAGATGTGACTTTGGTGCAACATGGTCCACGTCCAGAGCACGATCCAGCTGGACTGTTGTCCCGTTGACCGAAGCAATCACGCGGACTTCGTCACTGGTTGCTCCATTGGTCCCGGTGATGACGATTTCATCGCCGACTTTCCAGTTCACCGGAACCTCTGACAATTGCAGGCTGGTTGCACCGGCAAGCGGTTGTGTTGCAAGTGTCACGCGGTCTGTTGTTTGAGCGCCGGCTATTTCAGTGCTGCCCATCAGGATTGCACCGCGGCTGACGCGCGTCGGATCCCAGTTGCGATCGATTGCCCCGTCATCTGCAAAGATGATTTTCGCCGTGACATTGGCATCGACAGGATTAGCTTGAGTACCCATCTCTAGTCTGGCGCATCCCGTGCTGACCAGAGTGTCCACTTTCAACTGGGTATTTACATCTGTTGCAAACTTGAGCGTTCCATCAATGCGCAGAGTTTTGAATTCGGCGTTGTACACACCGTCAACCGTAACGGTCTGGCCCTCTGAAACTACAATCCGCGCGCCTTGAGTCGGGACCTGACCGTTCTGCCAGATCGATGGATCGGACCAGTTGCCAGTTCCAGTTGCAACATGTGTTGCGTCTTCATGGGCCACGAGCGCCATGACAGCCGGGTTAGCGTGATGCTGGCAGTTGCCCTCCTGATGCATGTGCGATGTGTTGCCGGTCGGCGATTGCGTTGTGTTTACCAGCTGCGTTTCAGCGGGCATGGGATGCGGTCCGTGACCCAGCAGGTCCGCAGCCATCAGTTGCTTCTTTTCCAGCAACTGGAAGTCGAGTGGTTTGTTTCGTGTTTTTTTCCGACGTGATTTCCGTGAGAGGCCAGAGCGTAGAATCATGGCGGTTCCTGTGTTCCGTGAGCAGTGAGGGTGAACGAATGAGCGGAGAAGTGAGAGACGGGTTCCTTCGTTG
The DNA here is from genome assembly GCA_039029995.1 of Planctomycetota bacterium. Taxonomy (GTDB): domain Bacteria; phylum Planctomycetota; class Planctomycetia; order Pirellulales; family Pirellulaceae; genus Mariniblastus. The sequence continues at coordinate 27,149 of JBCCFB010000049.1, read as the reverse complement.
GAACGACCGGCGTAGTCTTGTAGCGATGCGGCGAAGCCCGTCTTTCAGAGAACGCGGGTTTTTTTCCTCAAATTTTTCGACACTGCGAAAAAACCACATGTTTTCGCAGGCACGCGCCGTAATTTATTAACGGGCGTTGCTGGAACGCGACAAACTCAGAAACTCCAGGAAACACAGATACTTCAAACGATCTGGAACCATGACCCACACCACACGGCACAGCCTGCTTTTTCGAGTCAAAGACAGCGACGATACAGAGGCGTGGACCCAGTTCGTAAATTTGTATGGCCCCCTGATCTACCGGTTTGGAAAAAGAAAGGGCCTGCAGGATGCTGACGCCGCCGATTTAATGCAGGACGTAATGCAGCGCATTTCGCAGAGCATCAAGAAGTTTGAATACAATCCTGCGATCGGAAGGTTCCGGTCATGGCTGTATCTGATTTCCAATCAGTCAATCAGCAATCTTGCGAAGAAGCTTGCGCGACAGCCGAAAGGCAGCGGTGACTCGAACGTTGCGCGATTGATTGAGGAATCTTCGTCACAGGACGAGGAGGCAGTCTGGGAAAATGAGTATCGTCAACACTTGCTCAACTGGGCGATGGAACAAATAAAGAATCAGTTTTCCGATTCAACATGGACAGCCTTCCTGCGCACCGCTATCGAGCATCGTGACGCAAAAGAAGCGGCGGAAGAACTTGGAATGACCGTCGGTGCCGTTTACATTGCGAAATCGAGAGTGACGAAGAAGCTGAAAGAAAAGATCGCGACCATCGACGATACGATAAGGTGATTTACTAAATGTCCCTGACTCCAGAATGTCCTGACGAAAAAACGATTGAACGTTTGATCGATGGGAATGTCTCTCCGGAGCAGGAAGAGCAGCTCGCCGCTCACCTCAACGAGTGTGATGCATGCCGCGACCGGCTGGACAGATTGAGCAGTATCGACTCAATCGTTGAGCCTGGAACCGCGCCGGTTGAAACCGGAACGATTGTCTCCACCGGTTCGGATACGTTTGCAGAAAAGCTCAACGAGATTCGATCCGCTCGTCCGGCTGGTTCATCCGCTCTGATGTCCGGCTATGCCGATGTTCTTCCATGGATGGAGGAATCTGCGGAAGGCATCGGAATCATCGGCGACTTTGAACTGACTCATTTCATCGGTCGTGGGGGAATGGGGCTGGTGTTCAAAGCGCGGGACCGGAAACTCCAGCGTCCAGTCGCAGTGAAGCTGATGTCACCGGGGCTTCTGGCGGATCCACAGGCGTCCGAGCGATTCCTTCGCGAAGCACGCAGCGCCGCCGGAATCAATCACATCAATGTTGTCACGGTGCATTCGGTCGATCAGATTCGCGGATTGCCCTACCTCGTGATGGAGTTCGTTTCCGGAATGTCTCTGGAGGAGCACGTCAGGAAAGTCGGCGCGGTTCCCGCTGGTGAAATCCTCAAGGTCGCGCGGCAGACGGCACAGGGGCTGGCAGCTGCACACGACAATGGAATCACACATCGGGATATCAAGCCGTCCAACCTGATGCTGGATCGAAAGTCGCGGAAAATCAAGATTGCTGACTTCGGTCTCGCGTCAACACTCAACGAAACTTCGTTGACGCGTAGCGGCACTATGGTCGGGACCCCGGATTTCGCCTCACCCGAACAGGTCAACGCGCGCCCCGTTGATGCGCGCAGCGATTTGTTCAGTCTCGGCAGTGTTCTCTATCACCTGTGCACAGGAAGCCTGCCTTTTCAATCCGAATCTCTGGTGGGGACTTTTGACGCGATCCGTAGCAGAAGACTTGCACGTGCAGATCAGGTCAACGATCAAGTTCCAACGTTTCTAGCGAACATCATCGAACGCTTGATGGAGAAAGAACCAGCGAACCGTTTCCAGTCTGCACGTGAATTGCTCGGCGCGATCGAGGGTGCAGGGAATCAGCCATTGAGCCGGCTGTCATTGCAGATTGATGAGCGCGAAAAACCCGCTCGTAACTCAGGACATCCGCAGCCGCGTCTTGCTCTGGCTTTGGGAGTCGTTGCCTTTGCGTGTCTATCAGTTCTGGCTCTGGTGTTGATGGACCCTTTCGGTATCCGGGATTCAGGATCAAGTGGTTCGGGCCTTGCGGAGCATGTGGGTTCAAACGATGGCGACGATGTGAATAACACTGGTGAACCGGACGAGGATGAGGATGGCGACTTCGACCACGAATTGCATGGTGACTTCGACGCGCCTTTGATTTTTGTCAATGATCCTGTTGAGCTGAGGGAAGCATTGGAACGTCCGGGAGACGTTGCGATCGAACTTGCGCCCGGTGAAGTGTTCGAAATCGAGCGGACGATACTTGCGGACGAACGCGTGATCAGGCTGACCGGCGATATTGAGGACCGGCCCGTCATCAAATCCAGTTCAGTCGGTGCAAGGAATCTGATGGAAGCAGTTTCCGGAGGCTCGTTGATTCTTCACGGTATCGCGATCCAGGACGACAGGGAATTGATGTCAGCATTTCCGCTGGTAAAGAGCGAAGGGTCGACTCTGGAGATTCTGGACTGCGTGATTTCCAGCGAATCTCGAGAGGTATGTATATTCTCTGAAGACTCGACGCTAACCATCGATTCTTCGACTCTCGTCGTTCAGCAGACAGCCTTGTCGCTTCATTCTGTGAGGGACAATGTGATTGAAATTATTGACTCGGCAATCGTCTCGTCAGCACCGATTACGGTAGAAGAGTCGCGGAATCTTGAACTTGCAATTAACGGCAGCTGTTTCGTCGGATGGACAATTGTGGAGTTCGAGTCTCAAGGGCTCGAGGATGTTTCCGTCGAGATCAACGCCCATGACAGCATCTTTGTTGCAGTTGAAGCGTTCATCGGTTTGCGTGTTGAATTTCGACTTGAGCCGTCCGAGTTTCTCGAGCAGTTTGACGGGAGATTTGTCTGGGGGTCATCGGCTTGTGAGATCCCATCCAACCTGTGCATCTTCTATTCCGAGGAGGGTGAAGACGAAGATGAAGAGCAGGTGATTACCTGGGATCAGGCGGGGATTGCTATCGATTCTGAAACGGAGTTGCTGGATGAAGAGGACGGAGCCGTAATTGAGGAACTGATTGAGCAGTATTCAGGCGATGGAATTCAATCTGTGGAGCAAGTGCGACGCATAATCGAAGACCGTTGAATTGTTTTCATTCATAAAAATTGAGCCGAACGTGACCGAAGAGCCCATTCTCTTCTGCACTCTCGAGTGACCAGATTCTGACGAGGAACAAACACCATGGAACGGGGGATTTCGAGGCGCGACGCGCTTAAAGGACTAGGGGCCGCGGCCACTGTCTTCTCGCTTCCGGCTCCGTTACCAGGTGTATTTGTATCTTCCCCGTCCGGTCCGGTTCGGCTGGGCGTAATCGCGGATTTGCACGGGGGCCTCGCCGTGGATGCTGAAACACGGCTCGATACGTTTCTAGATGCGATGTCGCGTCGCCAGTGCGACGCGCTGTTACAACTCGGCGATTTTGCTTTTCCGAACGCGCAGCATCAATCGTTTGCCGATAAGTTCAATTCAGCGCACGACGTTCCCGTTCATGTCATTGGAAATCATGAGTTTGATTTCAACCTGACGCGAGAGGATTGCATCACCGCGTGGGGCATCGAGAACGCGTACTATACCCGTGATGTTTCCGGAGTCCGCCTGATCGTCCTCGATGGAAACGAAGCCGGTTCGCCGGACTATCGAGGCGGCTATCCTTCGTACATCGGCCCGGGGCAAACGTCATGGCTGGAAGAGCAGCTTGAGATTTCACCCATTCCAGTCGTGATCCTGTGCCATCAGCCTCTGGCGGGAAGATTGGCAATCGACAATGCCGTCGAAATTCAGAATCTGATATCCCGATTCAATGACAGAGTTCTTTTGTGTATGAACGGACACTCGCATGTCGACTGTCTGCTGCAGGTGGGGGGCGTCAACTACCTGCACATCAATTCCGCTTCGTACTACTGGGTCGGTGGCGATACCCGCATGGCTTACTACCGTGACCCGCTGTTCACCTGTGTAACGATAGATCCGGAAAAGTCGGAGATTGAAATCGCGTCATCCGTCTCATCGTGGCGGAACGGGACTCCAGCGTCCATTGGATATTTCGATCGCGATAACGCACCGCCTGAGACAATTGTCAGACCCTTGATCCGCCAGCGCATTATCGCAGGTCAAACTGTTGCGACACCATCTGCTCATGATGCAGGTGCCGAACATCTGAAAGTGATGACATGGAATATCTGGGGAAGGCTCAACGAGGATCCTCGCTATACCGTCAATGACTCAACTGCGAGACAACGGACAATCGAGATCATCCGGGAAAGCGGTGCCGATGTAATCGCAATGATCGAGACCTACGGCTCCGCTGAGACAATCGCAGGAGAATTGGGATTCCACTTTTACACACCGGATTCGGACGCGAATCTTTGTATCTTCAGCCGCTATCCACTGTCAGAATTTGGACCACTGGAGGGACTGTCGGCATTTTCCTTTATTGCAGCAACCGTCACGTTGCCAGCAGGCTTGAAGGTGCGCTTGTACAACATCTGGCTGACCAGCTCAGGCAGGCATATTGTCGAAATAAAAAACAATGAATTGTCTGACAGTGAATTCGACTCAGGAGACGATGTTCGTTTCGAGCAGTTAAGCCGGTTTCTTGAGCACGCAGACCTTTCACGTCATCTCGCCAACGCCGGGCAAACCCCGGTGCTCGTGGCCGGTGACTTCAATTGTGTTTCCCACCTCGACCACACCGTTGGTACACGTCACAGCGGATTGAATCATCGGCGCGTGCTCGCTTGCAGAGCCTCGAAAGCAATGCGCCGCGCAGGTTTCGCGGACACCTATCGTGAAGCGAATCCTGACGTTCTGGAATCGACGTTGGGGCATACCTGGACCACCGTCGGTCGGGGGTTCGTGTACGAAGAAGGAAACGGCTTTGTCCCTGTAGAAGTTAATCCAGCCCCGGAATACCGGGATCCCTACGCGAGGATTGACTTTATCTATAGCTGCGGAGCGGCACTGCAGCCGGTCGCTTCAGCTGTCATTGCGCGTCACAGGCTCGAAGACACCCGGAGCTTTCCGGAATTCCCTTCTGATCATGCTGCAGTTCTTACGACATTCGCCGTGGAAAATTAGGTTCACCACGGCGTTTCCTGCAGTGGTAGCCCTTTCAGGTCGTGCGTGGCTTCCGGAATAAATCGGTCTTCAATGGGCGGTTTTTTGTGGAATTCCCTGAATTCCCGGATTTGTTTGTAAGATTCCCGGCTGAGGCGTAGTTTTCAGTTGGAGTCGCATTTCCTCCTGGAATTCGTTGTGGAAAACAATCAGGTAGCCCGATTTACCGCCCTTTGGACGCAGACGCAGTCCTCGGTGTTGGCGTACATCGCGACTACCGTTACCAATTTTGCTGATGCCGAAGACGTTCTGCAAAAAGTCGCCGGCGTCGCCGTAAACAAATTTGACCAGTTCGACCTGACAGGTGACTCACGCGCATTCACTTGCTGGGCGATCCGAATCGCGAAATTCGAAGTCCTCAACTACCTGAGATCCAAATCCACCGATCGTGCGAGACCGCTCATCGATTCTCTCGACACGATCGCCGATGCATTCGAAACTCTCGCCCCGCAAATGGATGATCGCAGGCACGCTCTTGCTGAATGCATGAAGCAAATGCAAGGCCGGACAAAAGAAGTGTTGGTCCGGCGATACGGTGACGGTATGAAGACGTCACGAATTGCCGAGTCGATGAAGTTGTCACCGGGTAATGTGTCAGTAATTTTGAACCGCGCATACAAGAGCCTGCGAAACTGCATAGATTCGCGCCTCGCAATGGAGGCGGGACAATGAAGGATGTTCAGGCCGCAATCCTCGAACACTTGAATGGCGAATCAAGTGCCGCGCAGTCGCGCGAAGTCAGCGAGTGGATCCAGGCGAATCCGGAGAACGCACGTCAGTTCGCAGAAATCGCACTGGTGCATGGACAGATGCGTAGCATGTTGTCCGGCAAGCGCAGGGCGCAGGATTCGGGCGTCCTGAACGAATCGGCAATCCCGCCTGTCGAGCCGGACTTCGATTCCCGACCGAACGCAAAAGCAGCCCGCCGGAAGACGCGGTTGAAGCCCGCCCTGTTTGCGCTCGCAGCAATCGCAGCGTGCTTGTTGATCGCCGCTTCCATTACTTTCAAACGATCGGATGAGCAAACACCGGGACAGGTTGCCGGCTCAGGTTTTGCCACTATCAGACAGGTTTCAGAAGTCGTCTGGACAGGGGAGGAATATTCCCCTGACGAACGAGTCGGCAACGGGATTATCGAACTCGATAGCGGCATCGTACGCCTGATCTTTGACAGTGGCGTTGACATCACACTTGAGGGGCCTGCGAGGTACGAACTGGTTTCCGGTGAACAGACAATGCTCAGCGCCGGTGTCCTCATGGCAAATGTGCCGCCCGGTGCCGAAGGCTTTCGTGTTGATACCCCGTCGGCACGGGTGATCGACCTCGGGACTTCCTTCGGAGTAAATGTCGGCGCAGAAGGCGTAGCAGACATCCTCGTTTTTGACGGCCAGGTTGAAGTCGTCTCCAGCAATACCGACTCGGAAATGAGAATCGGAGAGGGGGAGTCTGTTCGCTTCACCAGCAACGGAGCGATGCAAAAGACTGAATTCAATGTCCGCCGTTTCGAGAGGATGTGGTCGATCGCTTCAGGGATTTCGAGTGCGTCGAGCTCATTCCGTCTGACTCCACCCTGGCCGCGTAGAGTCCGCTTGCGGGAAAGTGACGATGAGATCTTCCTGCTACCTGAGGGGTACGTGATTGATCTCGAGTCCCCGCTGGCTGTCAATGTTTCAAAGCCCGGTGAATATGACGCCACCGATCAGCTTACCCCTGCAGAGATCGCCACCGGCGAGCGCGTCAGGACCTACCTTCTTCATTTCTCACCTGAAGAGAGATCGGGGCGCGAAGCGCCGAACTCGGTGAGCGGCTCGATTACGTTTGATCAGCCCGTCGTCGGCTTGATCGTCCTGCAGGACGAACTCGTGCAAAGCGCTTCGTTGACCGGGCTGCGTGCAGGAGAGTTACAGCCGAGACGCCAGCTCGAACTCGGTGGCGAAAACGGGGACAGGATTTCGCTCAGCGAAGATCTACGGACGTTGACCGTAGAACTAAGTTCCCCCGGCCGCGGTGGAGATTTGATTCGTGTCGTGGTGGACGGGGAACACGGCCCTGACGGGGTGATGGAAAGACGTCGGCGTCGCGGACGTGAAAACAGGATTTCAGAGTAAAGATGAATAGCGAACAAATGAAAAAAATGCTCCTTACTTTGACGTCTGCATTGCTGATGATGCCGACGGTCACCTCGGCGCAACAGTTGTCACAAGCAGAGCTTGAATTTTTCGAATCCAATATCCGGCCGGCGCTGGTGAAGTACTGCTACGAGTGTCATTCCGTTGAGTCAGGCGTAACGCGAGCGGGCCTGAATGTCGATACGAAGCGAGCGCTGCTGGAAGGTGGTGACCACGGGCCGGCAATTGTGCCCGGCGACCTTGACGAAAGTCTGCTCTGGGAAGCGATTAACTGGGAGGGCGACGAGATGCCCCCCAGTGAACCCATGCCCGACGAGATCATCGAGAACTTCAGGGTCTGGATTGAGATGGGAGCGCCTGATCCGCGCGTGCAGGCCATTCAAACCTTCAACACCCGTATCAGCGCCGATGATATTGAGCAGGTTCGGCAGCAACACTGGGCCTACCGGAAACCTGAATGGAAACGCGGCCTGACGATCGACAGCATCGTTAGCGAAAGGCTTGAAGAAGAAGGGCTATCGCCAGCTACACAAACTGATGCCCTGACACTGTTGAGAAGACTGAACTACGACCTTGTCGGACTTCCGCCGGCTCCCGATGAAATCGTCGAGTTCCAGCGGCAGTGGGAACGGGATGCCGACCAGGCGATTGAAAATAAAGTGGACGAGCTACTCGCTCGCCCTCAATACGGTGAACGATGGGGTCGACATTGGCTGGATGTCGCGCGGTACGCTGAATCAGCTGGTTCGTACAACGTCGTGTTTCCCCACGCGTGGAGATACCGGAACTACGTCATCGATGCGTTTAACGATGACACACCGTACAACCGCTTCCTGACGGAACAAATTGCAGGTGATCTGCTTCCCGCAGAGACAGATGAACAATGGCAGGAGAACCTGATTGCGACGGGATTCCTCGCGATAGGCCTCAAGCATGTCAACGAACGCAATCCGCGCAAATTCACCGCTGATATGGTCGATGAACAGATCGACACGCTGACTCAGGCGGTCCTCGGCACAACCGTCGCGTGTGCCCGATGCCACGATCACAAAACCGACCCGATTCCGACCGGTGACTACTACGCGATGGCCGGGATCATGCGTAGTACCGAGACCTTTTACGGTACGCAAAGGCTTGCTCAGGCCCATCGCCCCAGCAGCCTTCTTGTTCTTCCGATTCCTGATATCGCCCGCGAGGGAGATCAGACAATCGAGGAACTGCAAAACCGGCTGGTGCAGATTCGTGAGCAGATGGCGGCAATGGGGGGCAGGCGGCAGGCAACGGCGGACGGAAAGAACCTGGAGTTCAAAGCTCTGGCGCGCAACGAAGACAGGATTGAAGGCGAACTCGCAACGCTCAACGATGACGGAACGAAGATTTCAGTCGCGATGGGAGTTCAGGAAGCTGACGAGATGGTCAACGCAAGCATTCTTCTTGGCGGTGAAGTAGACCAGCCCGCTCAGGAAGTTCAGCGCGGGTTCCTGCAGGTCTTCGGAGATTTGAATTTTGAAGTCCGCGATCGTGATTCCTCCGGACGCAGGGAACTGGTCATGTCGATCATCTCGCGCGAAAACCCGTTGACTTCGCGCGTTATGGTCAACCGGATCTGGATGCATCTGCTTGGTCGGCCGATTGTCGGTACGCCGAACAACTTCGGTTTGTCAGGACTCGAACCGGACAACCAGGAGCTTCTCGATCATCTCGCTATCCGGTTTATGCAACACGACTGGAGCATCAAAAAGATGATCCGCGAAATCGTGTTGTCAGATACCTACCAGCGAAGTTCCCGCTATGACGTAGAGAATTATGCTGTTGATCCGGAGAACAAATTCCTCTGGCGAGCCAACACTAGAACCCTGGATGCCGAGTCACATCGCGATTCGCTCCTCTGTTTTTCCGGTCTAATGGAGTCACAGAGACCGTCCGGATCGCCGGTGCTTGATGCTGGCGATGAGAAGTTTGAACGTAGTGGCCTCGAAAGGATCATTGACGCTGACAACGTTGAGCGCTCGGTCTATCTGCCGATCATCCGGGATGAGCTGCATCAGTCACTGCAGCTGTTCGATTTTCCGGACGCGAACGTCACCAGCGCCGGGCGATCAGAATCCATTGTTCCGACTCAGGCCCTCTACATGATGAACGGCGACTTCGTTACAGCACAGTCGCAGGCGATGGCCTTGAGCCTGATCCGCCAGTTCCGGACGACGGAGGAGCAGATACAAAACGCATTTCTTTACGTCTACGGACGCCCGGCATCCGACGAGGAAATGGAGGCCAGCGTTCAGTTTTTCCGCGACTTTGTTCCGTCACAAATCAGCGCCCAGCCACCTGAAGCGCAGGAGACTCCGCGCAGAAGGGGCCAGCGAAACAACAGCGGTAATCAGGGGCGGCGTGGCGGTCGCAGAGAAAACAACGGTGCTGACGAAACGGGCCGGCAGATCACGGGAACTCACGTGCAAACACTCGCTGTGTTCTGCCAGACACTGATGTCCAGTTCCGAGTTCCGGATTCTCGATTGACTCAACGTTCGACAAAGAAAAAAAGCGACCAAGACAAAAAGCGACCAAGACAAAAAGCGACCAAGACAAAAAGCGACCAAGACAAAAAGCGACCAAGACAACAAGCGACCAAGACAACAAGCGACAAAGACAACTAGAGACAAAGACAACAAGCGACAAAGACAACTAGAGACAAAGACAACAGCGATCAGCAGGTTGAATGAGCCTGTGAGAAATATGGAGACGTTATGAATATGAATGTAGACCGTCGGCAGGCGATGAAGTCGTTTTCCACAGCTATCGGCTCACTGGCCTTCGCTTCAATGCTGACTAGCGAATCACTTGGCGGCATTGATGAAACTGATCCACTGGCGCCGAAGGAAACTCATTTTCCCGCTCGTGCCAAAAGCGTGATTATGCTCTACATGGCCGGTGCTCCGTCCCACATAGATACTTTTGACTACAAACCTCAGCTGATTCGAAACGACGGACGGTCGGGTGTCGGAAGACAGGCCGGCAAACTGCTCGCACCACCATGGGAGTTCCGGCAGCGAGGGGAAAGTGGACTCTGGATTTCAGATCTTTTCCCCAATGTCGGCGAGCAGGCGGACGAACTCTGTCTGCTGCACGGAATGCACTGCGATCAGCCAACGCATGCTACTGCAACCAGAGCGGCGCATACCGGATCGTCACAGTTCATCCGCCCGTCTCTGGGAGCCTGGTCCGTTTACGGTCTTGGTACGGAGAATACCGACCTTCCCGGTTTCGTCGCGCTTGAGGAAGGCTCGGGTGTGAACTTCGGCAGCGCCTTTCTACCGGCAAGGTATCAGGCAACGACCGTCAGAACCGGCATCGCCAGCGGAGGGCGTAGACGCGGCGGCAACGATTCGATGCGAAGACAACGGCAGGCCCCTGCTACCGAACAGGAATCGGTCGAGAACATCAGGAATTCCTCGCTCGACCTGCAGGCACAGCGGACTCAGCTCGATCTGCTTCGCAGGCTTAACGAAGCCAAACTCCGCCGCGATGTTCATCAGCCACAGGTTGAAGGCATCATGCAATCGTATGAACTTGCGTTCCGGATGCAGTCTTCGATGCCTCAGCTGATGGACTTCTCAAGTGAAACCGAAGCAACAAAAGCGATGTACGGGATCGGCGAGGAGCCGACCAATTCGTTTGGTTCACAATGCCTCGCGGCAAGGCGTATGGTCGAAGCCGGCGTTCGATTTATCGAGCTCACGAATCGCAGCTGGGATCACCACACCGAATTGAAAGAATCGATGGAGTCCCAGTGCGCTCAAGTGGACAAGCCGATCGCCGCGCTGATCGCTGACCTGAAACAGCGCGGGCTTCTCGATGACACCCTGGTCATCTGGGGCGGGGAATTCGGGCGGACACCCCATGTTTCAAACCTGACCGGCCGCGGGCATAACAACAAAGGCTATACGACGTGGATGGCCGGGGGAGGCGTCAAAGGTGGTTTCGCCTACGGAGCCACGGACGAACTCGGATACGAGGCTGTGGACGGGCTGATGCACACACACGACTGGCATGCCACCATTTTGCACCTGCTGGGACTCGATCACGAGCGACTGACTTATCGCTACGCGGGTCGCGACTTCCGTCTCACCGACGTCCACGGAAAAGTCGCCACAGAAATTCTCGCCTAAGCGGTGTGAGCGGTAGCTCGATTGAAATGGACTTCGATCGCCATTTGTAAATTAGTGATTCGTCTTGATCCCTCGCCAAACGGCCTGTCAACTAAGTTGGCAGGCCGTCTCTTCGTTGATCAGGCGCCTCGGAGGTTGGCTTCGCCTGGTATCTTCTTTTTCAAACACGCGCTAATGCGTTCGTTCACGCTCGGCGATCACGGATTCAAGGAACGGTTGGTCTGTGTAGAAAGTCGCTCCGCCGTCAATCTGCCGCTGGTTGTTGAAATCGATTCGCTGCTTTACAGCCGGAATTTCCGCCAGTGCAGGCAACACAACAAACAGCGTCAGGACGACCAGAACGGCTGCCATCACGAGCGCGCTCCAGCGTTTCAAGTTTGATGAGTATCGCCCTCTTGCATGTGAAGCGTTTTTCGAGGTCACTGCAGACTGTCCTTGAACAGGATTCCGAACATCAGATAGGCCATCGCCAGCGTGAGGATCAGGTTCAAAGTCTGACCGCAAAGATAAAGGATTACCGGCTTGCCGCCTTTAAGGTACTTTGCGAGATCAGCAAAGCGTGTTTCCAGGCCGATCGAAACAAAAGCCAGGCAGAAAAGCCAGCCACGAAATGTCTTGGTTGATCCTTTGATGACCTGATCAATGAAAGCCGGACCGTCTGCAAGCGTAGCGTGCAGGATTGAAAATAGAATCGAGACGGCGATAAATCCGAGAATGAACCTCGGGAATCGTTTCCAGATTTCAGAAAGCCCCGGGCGTTCGCTACGTTCCTGTTTGCCTTCGAGAGGCTCAACGCGAGTCACCCAGTAGGATGCGATTCCGAATGCTGCGACTCCGATCAGAATGTTCTGAATCATCTTCACCGTTGCCGCCACTTCGAGAGCCTGATCTCCAAGGACGGCTCCTGCCGCGGCAACTGCACCGGTGGAATCGATCGTTCCTCCCAGCCAGGCGCCGCCGACGTATTCATTGAGTCCGATAAATTTGATGATGATCGGCAGCACAACCATCATCACAACGGTGAAGGAGAGTGACATGCCGATGGCAAGCGACAGCTCTTCTTTTTTCGCCTTGCAGGCAGCCGCAGACGCGATCGCTGCAGAGACTCCACAAACAGACATGTCAGCGGAGATAACCATGTTCAAGGTGCGCGATTTCATCTTGAGCACGCGTTGGCCGAACCAGTAGGTCGAAATCAAGACAATCGGTGTCACGATCCAGGCGACGCAAACGCCCGGCAATCCAAGCGCCATCAAACGCGAAACCAGGACTTCAGCACCCAGAATGACCAGCCCCGTTTTGATAAAGAAGCCGGTGTTTTCGCCGTGCTTCAACCATGCAGGCGTTCCAATGGTGTTGGAAATCAACATTCCGATTCCCAACGCCCACAACGCGTACTCAAGGTTGTATGCCTTGGCAACTTCGTTCGCGGCAATCACGTAGGCAATGCCGGCAAGCAGGAATACGACAGTGAATGCCGGAAGAAAGCCGGCGATCCGTTTGCCGCCGCCGGTAATGAACACCGCGGTCCCGAGCGTAAGAGCCATGAAGACCCACGTTCCAATGATCTTTTTTAAAGGCGAATAATCAGTCGTTCCTTCGGCATCTTTCCTGACGATCGCATCGATCGGCGAAGCGCTCCATTTGGTAGGTTTTCCTGCAAAGTCAGCAATCGGGTTCTTTGCAACATATTCACCCCCCTCCCCCGCTCCTGATCCGGACCAGGTTGCAAACAGAGATACCGCCAGCAGCAGCGCCGCGCAGATGATGGCAAGGATGTCTTCAGAGAGGTAGGAAGCGCTGGAATTTTTGTTCATTGGCCTGAGGAAAGAGGTCCGGAAACAACCGGCAGTATTGTGCCATGGAATGGCCCGACTTGCAGGTACCTTGGCCGTCCTGCAATCAGCGAGATCAGAATGGTAGCCTTGGCTTGAGTGCAGCAAACGCAAACATTCCAACCAGCGCCCCGGCCAGAGTAAACAGACCCATCCATGCGCCGGCCCCTACCTGAGCATAGATCGGTCCGGGGCAGGCGCCGGATATCGCCCATCCGGCGCCAAAAATCATTCCGCCAATGACGACGCCTTTATGAAATGGCTTGGGGATGTACGCGATCGGTTTACCTTCAATCGAACAGGCATTCAAGCGTTTGATAAGCAGCATCGAGATCATTGAAACGACGACGCCGACCCCGATGATCAGATACATGTGAGCTTCATTGAAGAGAAACATGTCATGGACCCGCTGCCAGCGAACAACTTCGGACTTCGTCAATACAATTCCAAAGTAGATTCCCATCAGCAGGGACATGGCTAGAGTCGTTGCGGAAACACCTGGTTTTGACGTCGTCGAAGCTGCTTCTGCCGGATTTTCGGTTGTTGTCATAATTATCCTCCGAACAGAAAGCTGCCCAGTCCCCACGTTACCGCGAGTCCTCCGGCGAAGAAAAAGATCGTTGCGACAAGGCTGGGCCAGTTGAGATTTGATATCCCTGTAATCGAATGACCTGATGTGCAGCCACCGGCATAACGCGTACCGAATCCGATCAGGACTCCGCCGGCAAACGAACGGATCGCGCCGCTTGTGCTCACGAACGACTCTGGAAGAAACTCAACAGGCTGAGCGGAAAGTAAGCTGTTGGCAACGTAGCCACCAATTGCGATTCCGATAGCGAACATTAACGTCCACATTCCCTTGCGACGATTGAATTCGCGCAAATAAGGATATTTTGAATTCGGAAAACACATTGCACCGACCTGCTGAAAACTGGTCGAGATGCCGAATCCCTGCCCCGTCAGCAGGTAGAGGAGCGGGACCGTAAGGCCTATGAGAATTCCTGAAAACCACCACGGCCACGGCTGGAGAATAAATTCCATAATCGTCTTTCCGGCTGCTAACCGAATCTCTTGCGAATGCAGTTCATAATGTCTTCAAGGTGCGGCTCGGTTACCGAGTAGTAGACCGTTCTGCCGTCGCGTTCACTCCCGAGGAATCCGCAGCGCTGCATCAGACGCAGATGGTCTGACGTTGTCGGCTGATTCAAACCGCAATGTTCCGCGATCTGCCCTACAGACAGGCGCTCACCGGATAGAAGAAGCTGGACGATCTGCAGCCGATGAGGATGCGCAAGCGCTTTGAGGCATTCAGCTGCCATCGTCATTGCTGCGTGGCTCAGTTCGTTGCTTTTCCGAGGTCTGTTCATGATTTCCGGTAATATATCGGAATATTCCGATATATCAATGTGTTGGGTTTCGGGCGGAGCTGGCTTGTCTTGACTTTAAATATGTTTCAACATATAAAACATGGATGACCGGGAAAAAGAAGACTGAAACTGCACTGCCCGCTTCGGGGCTTCGGCGCGAGCTGAAGAAGCGTGGTGAATTCGATGATCCCCGTCAGGAAGCGTATTTGAACCTGGTAAGGTCACATAGCCTGCTTGCCTCGCAATTCGCACAATTGTTCAAGAAGCACGGAATTTCAGATCCGCAATACAACGCATTGAGGATTCTGAAAGGCCATGGCGAACCGATGCATATTCATCAGATCGCCGAACGAATGGTTGCTGCTCAGACAGACATTTCCCGGCTGATCAGTCGCCTCGACACAGCAGGCCTGGTCAAGCGCAGGCAATGTGCTTCGGACCGGCGGGTATTCTGGATTTCATTGACAGCCCGTGGAAAGGCCTTGTTGAAGAAGCTGGAAAAACCGGTCGCAGAGCTTCATGGATCCCAGTTCAGCCGCTTGAGCGTGAAGGAAATGCGGAAGTTGAATGACCTTTTGTTCAAGGCGCGGCAGGAATAGTTCTCTTTTTTTCGGGATATATATGTTTCAACATGTTTCCTGTAAGGGACTGTCCGGGCCTGCGTCAAAGCTGCAATAGTTTCGGCTGGATATGTGTTTCAACATGCAATAGAGGATGGGATGATCAGAGTCAGGAAATCAGCAGAACGCGGACATGCCGATCACGGGTGGCTGCAATCAAAGCACACATTCTCTTTCGCGGGCTACCGGGATCCGGAGCACACCGGTTTTCGATCACTTCGCGTCATGAATGAAGATGTTGTCGCGCAGGGACAGGGTTTTGGAACTCATCCTCATGCAAACATGGAGATTATTTCCTATGTCCTGTCGGGAAGCCTCCAACACAGAGACAGCATGGGGAACGGTGAGGTTTTGAGGCCGGGGGAATTTCAAAGAATTTCGGCCGGCTCAGGGATCAGCCATAGCGAATTCAATCCGTCCAGTGACGTCGGTGTTCACTTCTATCAGATCTGGATCATTCCTGACGAGAAGAACACGGAGCCGTCCTATGAACAGAAGGAGTTCTCAGCGACTGAGAAAACAGGGCGCCTGAGGCTGGTCGCGTCTCGAAACGGAGACGACGGCAGTCTTACGATTAAGCAGGACGCGCGGATTTATCTTTCAATCCTCGACAGCAATATCGTATCGCACGAACTGTCAGATGACCGGTCGGCCTGGATTCAGGTGTTGAGCGGAAGCGTTGTAGTCAACGAAGTCGAGCTCGATGCCGGTGATGGAGCCGCTGTCAGCGATGAAGCGTTGCTGCAATTCCGCGGAGAGCCCGGTTCAGAGTTCATGTTGTTTGATCTTGCCTGAAAAACGCAGGTCTGAAAAGGCACATCCAATTTTCGTAACTCATTGAAATTTTGTACACCGTAGAACGATGACAAGGACTTAGACATGGCGAATATTCTCTCTGATACCGATGGTGGTCTTCTGACCGCAGACAACAGTGCGGTTGTTTTTATTGATCATCAGCCGCAAATGAGCTTCGGGGTTGCCGGCGCATTGGACCGGCAACAGTTGCTCAACAACGTGTTGCTGCTTGCAAAAGGTGCAAAACTGTTTGATGTTCCCTCGATTCTGACGACCGTCGAGACGGAATCTTTCAGTGGACACATGTGGCCGCAGCTGCTGGACGTATTTCCTGATCAGAAGCCGATCGAACGCACGGGCATGAACTCGTGGGATACCGCTGCGTTTCGTGAAGCGATCAGAGCAACCGGGCGCCGGAACATAATCATTGCGGGACTATGGACCGAGGTCTGCGTTGCCTGGCCGACGTTGAATATGCTGGACAAGGGCTTCAACATCTACGTCGTAGAGGATGCCTGCGGTGGTACGTCACAGGACGCCCATCAGGCCGCGCTTTCGCGAATGACACAGGCGGGGGCCGTCCGCATGACGTCGATCGCGACTGTGCTTGAATTCCAGCGCGACTGGTCAAACCGCGAACATTACGACGACTTGATGGATCTGTTCCGCGAACACGGAGGCGCTTACGGAATCGGAATCGAGTATGCGTACACAATGGTTCACAAGGCTCCTCAGGCCCGCGCGGTCCTGTCTTGATGTTTTCCGGACAAGGCGAGTCCGTGGAAATCCGCGGGCTCTCAGCTTTTTCAAGAAAAAAACTCATAAAGTGTAATGAGATCGGGCGTTTCTTCGTCGGATCGGAACTGTAATGACAAACCCAGGAGAATCAGAGGAAATCATGGATACATTTACGGCGATCAACACGCGAAGGGCTGTGAAACATTTCGACCCGGATCACGAGATGACACCGGATGAAATCAATCAGCTGATGACGGCCGCGATTCAATCGCCGACTTCATTCAATATGCAGAACTGGCGATTCGTGCTCGTTCAAGACAGGGATCTACGCCAGAAGATCCGTGATGTCGGCAACGATCAGGCGCAACTCACTGATGCCTCACTTCTGATCGTGCTTACAGCTGACGTCAAAGCATGGCAGAAGGAGCCTGCCCGTTACTGGAGAAATGCACCGGAAGAGGTGGCTGAGATCCTTGTGAACTGGATGGGACCATTTTACGAGGGCAAGGAGCAGCTTCAGCGTGACGAGGCGATGCGGTCGGTCGGAATTGCCGGTCAGACGATCATGCTGGCCGCCAAGGCAATGGGCTATGAGTCGTGTCCGATGATCGGTTTCGATATCGAAAAGGTCGGTGAGCTGATCAACCTGCCGGACGACCATGCCGTAGGATTCATCATCACCGTCGGTAAAGGTACGAAGGAAGCCTGGCCGAAACCGGGACAGCTGCCGCTGGATGACGTGATCGTTCAGGACCGATTCAGCTAGTCACCCGGGATAAAATCATCCGGAATAAAACAGAGCCCGTCTGATGCAGGACGGGCTCTCTTTCTTTCCCCATGGTTATGCCTTCGACGTTTCCCCTTAAGTCAGTCCAGCGGTGGATTCCACAACTAAGTTTCAGCAATGAGAGCCGTACTGTGAATCACAGAGCGATTGCGACTTGACTTTTGAAATGATCGAACGAGAGTCTACCGCAGCCCCGTTTTGAAGCGTGCCTAGCGGAAGTTCGTCAATGAATCAGATGGTTCGGCCAACGACACACCAAAGCCATATTAGCAGGCACTTTGAGGTGCTGCGCGGTGGTAGTGACCGGTCATCAACTCCGCCTCTGTTTTGTTTCCATCCGTCGGGCGGAGACATCGGTGTCTACAGGAAGTTTGTAAGACAACTCAATTCGGTCTGCGCGGTTATCGGTGTCAAGCCTTCACAGGAAGCAGTCGCGGGACCGTCATCCATCGAATCAATGGCCGAATGTTACGCCGGGCTGATCGACCGGTTTCAATCCTCCGGCCCGATCCGGCTGCTCGGATTCTCACTGGGCGGATTCACCGCTGCGGCCGTCGCTCGAATTCTCGACGACAACGATCGGGAGGTTTCCTTTCTCGGCATGATCGATAGTGATTTGCGCTGGTCGGGCGATACTGACTCGGGAAGAGTCGAACTCGCGTTGCGGATCTCGCAGATCTCGAGGAAGCTTCAGGACTCAGGGCTGTTAAAGAGAGTTGACGATAATCAGGGACTGGCTGACGCGCAGGCGATCGCCGATCTGTGCTTCAAAGCAGATGATCTGACAGGCGCGGAGATTGTGGCTGAGTGTGATGCCCGAGGGCATGAGACGAGGGATGTTGAGGGCGCAAAGCTGTTTCTACAATTCGTAAACAACTTTGCTGATCACTGTCGTCTAATAAAAAGACACAAAGCCCGGGCGATTCCCTGTCCTGTTCAATTGTGGTGGCCAACAGATCCGGAAGTAACCGATGGAGCTCGTCTGAAAGCGTGGAACCCCTTTGTTCAACAAGAAATCTCTGAGAGATGGCTTCCCGGTAGCCACTATGAGATCATGCGAATGCCGGCCGTTAGGCAACTGGCCGCAGATGTTGATGCTTCGCTTGCCTTGAAGCCGACGACGAATTATTGATTTCCTGACTGCTCTGCCCTTATCGCAATGACATATCCCGGCAAGTTGACGGCATTCGAATTGTCCATGTTGCTGGAGGATGCAGGCAACTCGATGACTTCGATGCTGATTCTTCAGGCCCGTGGCAGCCTTGATACTGACGACTTTACGAAAGCTGTCGTAGCAGCACTGGGGAATCATCCTTTACTTTCGGCTACGGTGCGAAGAGACAGGGTCCCGCTCAACAGTGAGTGGGTTCCGCGCCCCGTTTCTGCTGACTGCGTCCGCGTGATTCCGCTGGAAGCGGATTACCGGTCACCCTGGGAAAAACCTGTCAATCTCGAAGTTGAGTCCGGAACGCGGATTCTGGTCCGCCACAGCGCTGATAGAAGTGAAATCCGGTTCTGCATACATCACTCGTGTTGCGATGGCCTTGGAGGTCTGCGATTCGTTGAAGACGTACTCATTAGATATGACGGGCTTCGTGGTGGAGACTCGGCTCCTGTCGAATTCGACAGACTCGCATTGAAGGAACGGGATGTTTATCCGGCTGAAAAACTACCTCTGCTCAAGAGGATCCAGAAATCACTGATTGTTCGGCCGCGTCGAATCAGGCAACTGCTTTTCTCCGCGCCTGCGGAAATAGCGCGTGGTCGTCGGAATTCCGAGGTGCATTTGCCGGACGCCGCTGATGAAAAACACTTCGTCGAAACAATGGAATCGATTCCTTGCCGGACATTCTCAGTTTTGGAGTCGAATGCGATCAAACGGTATGCTCGGGATCGCAAGCTTTCGTTGAACAACTACATGATCAGCGAACTGATTGCCGGGCTACAGCAGTACAATCAGGACAGCGGTAGTAAAGCAGACGGGCCTGTTCGAATCCTGGTTCCATTCTCTTTGAGAGACCGGAGACATCGGAAGATGTCAGCTGCAAACTGCGTCTCGATGGCTTTCATCGAAGCAGACAGAAAGGCGCAGCAAGACGGGTTGGCCGAAGAGATCGAAAGCCAGTTCCAGCACATTTGCAAATGGCAGCTCCAGTACGCGTGGCTTCAGTCAACGCGAACGATTCTGGCTTCACCGTTTCTGACGAGGTTTCTGATGCAAAGGGAGCATCGCCGGATTGCGACGACTGTCTTCAGCAACCTGGGCAGGATGTTCAAACGGCTACCTCGAAACGAGGAAGGAAATCTCGTGATTGGAGATCTGGAGATCGAGTCGGTACGCCCTGCGGTGCCCGTGCATGGCAATGTTGCTGTTACTTTCGCCAGCTTTTTTTATGCGAACAGGCTCGGGATCGCCATGAACTATGACAGAAGGAAGCTCAAGCACGAACAGGCACTGGAGCTGCTTGATTTCTATTTTGAGCGTTTGAGCCGCATGGCTCATTCTACGTAGTTCGTCTTCGTACCACTTCCATGAACTTGCGGCAGGAAGTGGCTCTTTAGTTTTCGCAAATGTGTGTTCCTTCTTTTTTCGCGGATTTCGTGAAAGATCGAAAAGCGAACTGCTTTATCAGCGGTACGGACATTCACGTCATTATCAGCGGCCCGGTATTTGCCTCAGCCGGTCCCGCGCGTGTGATGTGTTTGTCCTTACTGCCTCGTCCAGCCTGAATCGTCTCGTCCACTAGAACTGCGCTGGAACAAATGGGTGCTTTTTTCTTTTTCGCGCTGGCCGCGTGTGCAGCCGGAGGTCTGATCCTGACCTGGGGCGCGGAAACCTATTTTCACAATCGACGTATGCGGTCAAAGAGACTCCGGATCCACGTCAACGGGATTCGCGGGAAGTCCACCGTGACGCGGATTCTGGCAGGGATGCTGCGCCATACCGGTTCAGCGACCATTGCCAAGACAACCGGAAGCGCTGCGTGCCTGATTGATCAGAAAGGTCGTGACCATTCGATCCATCGCAACGGTGCTCCTACGATTCTTGAACAAGTCGGAATTGTGCGCGGGCTTGAAGACGGTATCGAAGCTCTTGTAATCGAATGCATGGCGATAAAGCCGGAGTATCAACGAATCTGCGAAGACAAAATTATTCAATCCAATATCGGTGTCATTACAAATGTCAGAGAGGATCATCAGGACGTCCTTGGTGAAACTCTTGAAGAGATAGCCACCAGCCTGTTGTCAACTTGTCCCTGGCAGGGAGTGTTAATCACAACGGAAACAGACCCGTCGTTATTGGCCATCTTCAGGCGAATCGCAAGTCAAAGGAATACTCGTCTAATCGTGGCAGATCCCGGACAAGTGTCTGATCGCCAGCTGCGGCAATTCTCCTACGTGGCCTTCAAGGAGAACGTTGCAATCGGTTTTGCGCTGGCGGACCTTCTGGGCATTGATCCCGCAACAGCGCTCGATGGAATGGTGGCGGCTGCGCCGGACCCGGGGGTACTGACAATTTCCAGAAAAACCCACATGGCTCACCGGATCACATGGGCGGATTTGTTTGCGGTTAATGATCGTGAAAGCGTTATCCACTGTGTCGAACGCGTTGAGGGAATAGTTCCGGAAGGCGCAATAAAGATCGGGCTGCTGAACAACCGGTCCGACCGCGAGCATCGAGCCCTTCAGTTCGCCCGCATAGCAGCGGAGGACCTTGAGCTTGATTTCGTTGCGTTGCTCGGAGCCTACGAGGGTCGAGTGGAAACCGAGCTGATCAAGCATGGATTTCCCGCAGAGCGAATTATTCCCATAGGCGCTCATCGCGGAATCGAAGGTGAATCACTGGTCAATTTGCTGATTTCTCAAACGGACAGCAACGAACTGCTCATTCTCGGGCTGGTCAATATTCATACTGACCAGGCGGAGAGCCTCAGGAACTGGTTCAAGGATGGACAGGGAGTGGCTAATGAATCCCGTTGAATTAATGGCCCCGGACCTTGTGCGTTTTGCATTTGTCGCCGGCATGGTTCTGTCGGTGGCACTTTACGAAAAATCCCATCTGACGACAGGCAGTATCGTTGTTCCGGGCTTTTTCGGAATTCACATTTTCGAGCCCGGAGTCGTCGGGGCTTCGCTTTTGAATTCGTTTTTGTGTTTCTACCTGGTTCACAGGCTCGGCCCGCGAATTCTATTTATGAGTACCCGAACCAAGTTTCACCTCCTGATCGCGGTTTCGCTACTACTGCAGGTAATCTGGTTCGGCATTACCAGCCTGCCTTCTCCAATCGCTGTTACCGGTGACATGATGGCGGGGTTTGGCTGCGTTATCCCGGGATTGATTGCTCATGATATGGCGCGAAACGGCCCGGCGAGGACCGCCCTGAGTACCCTGCTCGTTTCCAGTGTTGTCGGGGCGGCAGTCTTTGGACTGGTGATTGTTGCACCGGAAATGTCCTTGCACCGCGGAGTACACACAACTTCACAAATCAGTTTTGATCTGTTGCTGGTGTTGACCATCAGCACGATGGCATCAGTCGTGTTGAAGTTGAGCACACCGCTTCGGAGCGGGGGTTACGTTACCGCTGCGTATTTCGTTTTTATGGGAACTTCGTTGACCACTTTGATGTGCATCCTTTCTGCTGCGTTGGTTACCTACGGAATCTGCTGCAGGCTGTTGATTCCGAGGATGATCGTTTTCGGCAGGAGGAAGTTCGCGATGATGTTGATCGTCGGCGCACTGCTGATGTGGGGGTTCACGCTGGCGCTGGCATTTACAGGTCCACGTTTGCCACTGGTTGATCATCCGGCGTATGCGGGCATTGTCATTCTGCTACCGGGCTTGATTGCAAATGACATGCAGCGAAGTGGTTTAATTCGCGTAACGTTCGGACTCGGAGCCACCACCGGCGCTACCTTTATCTTCGCCAGTCTTTATTGCGAGATCAGATCGTTCGGCCGGCCTGAGAACGTACTGCACCTGGCGTCGCTGGCGGCACTGGTTTCTCTGGCTTGCTTATTGCCCGGAAGAGGATTTGACAGGTTGGTGAGATTTCAGGCCTCCGGATTCAAGGACAGAGGAGTAGCATCATGAGTCGTGCAAGAAAACGCAGCAAAATAGTCCCACTGATGTCGATTGTGATCGTAAGTTTCGGCGCGTGTCCAGCGTACTATTTCGGTCAGCCATGGATCCGATTCCATCAGGAGAATGTTGTTGTCTATGACTGCCGTTTGAATTCCGATTCGATTCCCGTCGGTTCAATGTACTCCGGGCGAATCAAAGAGCTTCACGTCACGGTTGGTCAAAGCATCGAGCCGGGAGATGTGATCGCGGTCCTCGACACGATGGAGATTGACGCGGAGATCGTAAAGGCAACAGCGGCAATTGAACTTGCAGAAGCAGGCCTTGCTGCTGAACAGCTTGCCATCGAGCGGGCTGTCGACGCCATGATCGCACAGCAGCAGTGTCTTGAGGCGAGACTGTCAGTTTCAGAGACACGTTCGGATGCTGTGCGTCTGGAGACAGGCTGGATTGAAAAGGAACTGGAAAGATCGAGTCAACTCGCAAGACGTGGTTCCGTTCCAAATTCAGAGATCGATGAGTTGCTTCGCGAGCTGCAGAACTTTAGGAGCAAAGAAGCAATCGCCGATGAAGAAGTGGAAGTTGCGGATGCCGACTTGATAGCCCTTGATGCGCGAACAAATGAAATCAGGGCAAGGTTCGCCGGTCTGGACGTCTTCAAAAAGAAGATTGAAATCGCAAAGCTGGAACTTGCAGCTGCCACGCTGCGAAGAGACGCATCGGTCATCTATGCGGAGGAATCAGGCACCGTCATCGAGGTCCTCCGGGGAGTGGGTTCGTCGCTTCTCGTTGGTGACCCGATCATCCGCGTTCAGGCGAGAGACATCTGGAGTGAAATCAGGATCGATGAATCCCAGCTGGCCGATGTGAGTTGCGGAATGCCGGTGACGATCTCGCTGAAGGCCTACCCGGATCTCCAACTCAAAGGCCGAATCACAGGGTTCCTTCCCGTAGCCTCTTCAACTGTTCGAGAGCCCGCGCAAGTTTCGAATCCCGTGTTGCAGTCAGACGCGAAAATCTCTTTGAAGGTTGAACTGGCCCCTGCTGAACCGCATCTGGTTCCCGGACTGACTGGTATGGCAGTGATCAGCCGGAGCGCGAGATCGCAAAATGAAATAACCGCGCATGCCGGCGACTAGGCAATCGCAGCTTGCAACTTGTCGCCTGCTAGCCGGGTTTCAAATCGCCGTAGCCCGACACGTGAAATTCTATTGATCACCTTCGGGAGAAAGTACAGCTTCTGCCTCGACCAATCTTCGTTGTCGGTCTTGTTCGCGCAGAGCGTTCAGGATTTTGTTCCGGTCACCACGGGAGACTTCCGCCGGCGCGTCCTCTCCAAGGGCTCCCAGCGGAACTGCTTCCATAGGCCAGTCGTCGCTACGCTGTGTTGCAAGCGGCAGGTCTTTGTTTCCACTGACTTGAAGATTGGCCAGCGGATTCCTCCCCCACGCAAATCGGAAGTGCAAAGGCTGTGAAACCATCGGGCTCGATAGAATCAGCTTCTTCCGGTCGTACTGAACACGACCTCGATTGTCTGTTCCTCTCTCGGCGTATTGCACATCGGCTGGATGAAACCTGCGATCTTCCGCGGCGATTGCAAATCCTTCGATGGCACCATCCTGAGGATCGCCGACGTCAACATCGAACTGGAGAACGATCGTGCCTTCGTCGACTTCCATATCAGTGATCATCGGCGGCTTCCATTGAAGCTCGCGTTCAAATCCGTATTGAGTCGCCAGAGCCCAGCGGGCAATGCGTTCTCCGGCAGGTAGTTTTACCTGAGGATGGTACCAGCGACGACGCAGGTCATAGGTGCTTGCGAATCCGACGTTTCCGTCGCCCGCCTCGAACAAGTCAAGAAAAGTCCTGTACTGGGCCGCACGTATTTCGATTCCGGCATTGAACATTTTCTCGCAGTAATCATCACGAGTCTGAGGGTAGCCATCAGTGCACAGTGAAATGATTCCAAAGGGAAGTTCCGGATCATTGAACGCTTCGCGCCAGGAACGGATCATAACGGGAAAGATGTCACGATACATTTCAACGCCTGTGGATCCGTTGAACGCATTGTTGTAACCCTGATGAAAAATGACTCCCTTGATCGATAGTCCGGCCAGCGGTGAGATCATTCCCGCATAACAATGGCCGGGATGGTTGTGGTCCGCGATCGGACCGGGACGAAGGTCGGCAGGCGGCTGTTGCCTGTTTTCGGGGATCGGCTTGCCTTCGTTGGTCTGGCGTTCAACCCAGCGATGATGATCGGCGATTCGCTTTTCAAGGTCCGCCTGAGCGTCCCATTCCGCGACAGCTGTTTCAAACTGCTGTAGTTTGTCCTGTGTCGTCGGGCTGTCCATCTCGCGCAGCACTTCCATTGGTGTCCAGGTCTCAACAGTCGTCCCCCCGCGCGATGCGTCAATCACTCCGATGGGAACGTTGGATGCCATATGGACACGACGAGCGAATACATAGCCGATTGCAGATAGCTCGCGAGCGATTTCGGGAGTGCATTCGTCCCAGTCGCCTTTACGAAAATGTCGACTGAACCATCCGCTCCATTCATGCAGGCGTGCGAAGCCTTGTTGCATTTCCGGACCCTCGCCATACGGGACAGTAAGAACTCGTATGGACGGAAAATTTGCCGAGACAATTTCCAACTGACCGTTTTCGACTTTGGCAAGTTCAAACTCCATGTTGCTTTGTCCGCCCAGAACCCAGACATCACCCACCAGAATGTTGTCCAGTACGATTTCGCCGCCGCCACTTTTAATGGTCATGGTTCGCGCTTCGTCGGAGGCTGCTATCGCAGGCAGAGTTGCGTTCCATTTTCCATCCTCTCCGGCGACCACAGTTGCCTGTTGATCCGCGAACTCGACCTCCACTTGTTCCTTTGGCGCAGCCCAGCCCCATATGTTGATCGGCTTCTCTCTCTGAATGACCATGTTTGATTGGAAGAGATTGCTGACACACAGGCCGTCGCTTCGCGCGGGAATATCGATAACATCCTCGCGTGGCATCTGCCAGGCACAAGCGATTCCGGGCGTCGTCACGACTGTAAAAACAATGACCGGCAGGAAGCGATAGAAGTTTGCGAGCATGTTCGGTTCTCGTAGTGGTCTTCGGAATCAGTGTGCTGGATCAAACGGGCCGAGTTAAACGAGTGGCGGCAACAGTATCGTAGTCCGCATGTCGGTTGTCTGCATGACGTCACGTTTTGACCGCTGGATCGCGTACAGATGGCGCTTGTTTTTGCTACGCGATGGAACGCGACATAGCCAATAGAGCCCCGCACAAGTAAACTCGCAATGAACATGTCTGCGGCGAAAAACCGCTGGTCAAAGCCAAAGCTGGAATATGAAGAACATCCTTCTGACACTCTTTTTCTCCGTCGGGCTTTCAGTCACTGCTGCTGGCTGGGGAGTGGCACAGCAGACTCCAATGCCACGAGGCGAACCAGCGACGAGCACAGACGGTGCCTCATTCGCGCCGACTCCGCCACTGACTGACGCAGTGAAAGACCTGTTTGGAAAGACCGTTCACATTGAACCGCAGGTTGACGGGAGGCCGCTACCTACAAATGACTGGTGGACGACACTCCTGTCAGAAGCCCCCTTTCCCGGCAGGCTGTACGCTTATCCGTTTACTGTCAGTGCGGATGGTAACGGGCTGCAAATCTGGTATCCGCAAGGGTGGAACGCAGACGGAACTCAACTGGAGCCGGGGCAGCCACTGGTGATCGAGCCGATTGATCGCAATCCCGTAGCCGATCCAACGGCTCGACTTCTGTATGACTTTGAGTCCGATTGGGAGACCGCCGGCTGGACGATCCGGGGAGACGCTTTCGGTGAAGCACCGATGACGAACGAGCAACATGCCAGCCGCGATTTTGTCGGGCAACAGTTCGCCGCCAGTTTTCACAAACACGACCCGGGAAAAGGTGTCTCGACATCACCCGAATTCACAATCGATAAACCATTTCTGCACTTCAAAGTTGCAGGTGGAGATGATCGCGAGCTTCTAGGGGTTCACCTGATTATCGAAGGGGCATCTGTTCTGCAGGAAGTCGGAGCGCGTAACAACGAGTTCCAATGGAAAACCTGGAACCTAGCTGAGTTGCAGGGGAAACAAGCACAGATTCAGTTGGTCGACGAGTCACAGGGAGGCTGGGGATTTATTTCAGCCGATCACTTTGTGCTTTCAGACTACGAATCGCTTCCTATCCCGGATGTGATTTCACACGCATCCACACTCGACTGGGGCGATTGGCACGTAGCCATGCGTTTGCATATATCGGAAACCAAAAAGGCCGATGTGACTTTCGGGCGCGGCCTGCCGTACGTCTGGATCGAGCCGGACGGTATCGATCTACTGATTCCGGGTATCGTGGATGAGAACGGCGTCCTTGAACACGACGGTCGCAAATTCGGAGTCTTTGCG